>DASQBH010000136.1:0-2132 GCA_035635315.1 Longimicrobium sp. | reverse complement strand
GTTCCGGCCGCTGCAGGAGTGGCTGGAGCAGAACCTCGACGACGTCCGGACGGAACGCGACGACTACGCGCACCTCCTGAGCTTCGTAGAGGACGAGCTCTCGGACGTGTTCATATTGATCGGTACGGGAGTGGCGGATGTCGTGCCGGGCTGGCCGGGCTGGGAAGCGGAAGCCGATCCCGCGGACGTGGAGGGATGGACCGAATCTTTCGGCCGGAACCTGGCCGTATTCCGGCTGGCCTGCGCCGGTGCGGACGTGCCGGAGCCGTTCCGCCGCCTTGCGCTTTCGGTTGCGAGAGTACTGGAAACAGGAGAGTGGTCGGAGCAGTTGTCGGCGCTGCTCGGTCCCGTGGCAGAGATGGTGCCCCATACCACCGAGTGAGCACGCGGACGGCGCGCGGGAGCGATGTTCATCAGAAAGGGCCGCTCTGTCGTTGAGCAGCCCTTTCGTTTTCGTGTGGCGTGCCATCAGTCGTCACGCACCCGCAGCGGCAGGTTCGAGCAGCATCGCAGGCTCGCTCACTGGTGTGAGAACAACTCTCTGCCGGTGCTCGGGAACCGTGCACGCCCAGCCCAGCTGCTCCTCGATCTTCAGCCGCAGGTGGTCCGCGGCGGCCGGCTCGCCGTGGGTGATGAAGGTGTGCCGCGGCGGCGCAGGAAACGCGGAGAGCCAGGCCAGGATCTCGCGCCAGTCCGCGTGGGCGCTCAGCGAGTCCATCACCCGCACCTCCGCGCGCACCGGCACGTAGCCGCCGTGGATCTTGATCTCGCGCGCCCCCGCCACCATCTGCGCCCCGCGCGTCCCCACGGCCTGGTAGCCGGAGAAGAGCACCGTATTGGCGGGCTCGGGCGCGAACACCTTCAGGTGGTGCAGCACCCGCCCTCCCGTCGCCATCCCGCTGGCGGAGATCACGATGCGCGGCACGTGCATCCGGTCCACCCGCTTGGACTCCTCCACGCTGGCCACGATCCGGGCGGAGTCGCTCACCGCTCGCGCCTCGGCCGCCGACAGGCGCAGTGAGTCGGGGTGGCGCGCCAGGATGTGCATGGCCTCCGCGGCCATGGGGCTGTCCAGGTAGACGGGGATTTCGGGGATGCGGCCCGCCTGGCGCAGCCGGTACAGGTGGTACAGCACCGCGTGCGCGCGCCCGACGGCGAACGCGGGGATCAGCACCACCCCGCCGCGCGAGGCGGTGCGCTGGATCACCTCGGCCAGCTCGTCCTGCGGGTCGACCGCGGGGTGCAGCCGGTCGCCGTAGGTGGATTCCACCACCAGCCAGTCGGCGGGTCCGTCCGTCTCCGGCGGCGGCAGGGTGAGATCGGTCGAGCGCCCAAGGTCGCCGGAGAACGCCAGCGTGGCGCCGTCCGCGCGCAGCCAAGCGGAGGCGGCGCCGGGGATGTGCCCGGCGGGAACGAAGCGGAACGACGCGCCGGCGCCCGCGTCCGTCTCGGTGTGCACCGGCACGGGATGCAGCAGCTCGATGGCGCGCTCGGCGTCCAGCCTGCCGTAGAGCGGGAGCGCGGGGTGATGCTTCGAGTACCCGTGGCGGTTGGCGAAGTCCGCCTCTTCCTCCTGCAGGTGCGCGCTGTCGCGCAGCAGGACGGCGGCCAGATCGGCCGTGGCGGGCGTGCAGAAGACGGGCCCGCGGAACCCCTCGCGCACCAGCACCGGCAGCCAGCCGCTGTGGTCCAGGTGGGCGTGGGTCAGCACGATGGCGTCGATGGTGGCGGGATCCACCGGAAACGGCTCGCGGTTGCGCAGCCGCAGCTGCTTGAGGCCCTGAAACAGGCCGCAGTCCACCAGCACCATCCCCCGGTCCGTCCGCACCAGGTACCTGGATCCGGTGACGGTCCCCGCCGCGCCCAGAAAGGTGATTTCCACGCTGCGCTCCCATCCGGAGTTCACTGACGATCCCGCGCCTGTCACTGCATGCTAGCGCGTGACGGGCGGGCGAGCGTCAGGCAGGCATAGGCGCCCATGCGGGGTCCGCGCGCCAGGCGTGTGGGGAATCTCCCGTCAGGATTGATCCCGTTTTCCTGACCCTGTGCGTCACGCCCACCGCTATGGTGTGGAAAACCGCTGCACTCCGTGCGCGACGGACAACCGCTGTCCGGCGCACCTCGCGGGAAAC
>DASQBH010000135.1:0-2754 GCA_035635315.1 Longimicrobium sp. | reverse complement strand
GGTAAAGCACCGGGCAGATCGCCTGAGCCAGTCCGTCGCGGCCTTCAGCTCCGCCACCCTCGCGGGACGCCGGGCGGCCCTGTCCGAAGCCGCCGAGTTCGAGGACGAGCTCACGCAGCTGGCCGAGGCCGTCGAAGCCGGGCGCGCGCCTGTCCTCGACATCAGGATCACCCTGCTCTTTGAGGACGGAGCCCCCGTGGCCCCGGGTCCCTACGTCCTGCGCTGGGCAACCGCCGGCGACCGCGCAAGCTGCCGCCGGGCGCTGTGTGGACGTCCGTTCCGCGTCAACAGCCCGGAGCCGAGAACCTCGCTGCGGTTGAACGGCAACTACGTAGTCTGGGCGGTATTGGGGCAGGGCGCGGCCTCCTGCGACACGCCGGTCGATCCCGTCGACGGAACGGAGCCCAAATGGGAAGTGAGGATCTTCCGCAACCCGCCCCCGCCCCCGGCCCGGTGCCAGCAATGAAAACCGATACCAAAGCCGCCCTGGTCACCATGGCTGAAGTGATCACGTTCCTGTTCGCGGCGTTCAACGGCCACCTGACGGGCGCCGCGCCTCCGGCCAGCAGGATCGGGGGCATGCGGGCAGACTACGCGGTCGGGATCGCGTCGTTCGCGGCGCTCCTCATCTTTCTGCTGGTGAAGGCGCTGCTCTCGGAGAAGCCTTCCGCGCAGCACCGGAAGATCTGGCTACGGATCGCCGCGGGGCTGACGGTGGTGTACCTGATCGTCGCCGTCTCCTATGGCGGGAGCTACAACGCGCATACCTTCGTCTGGACCCCGGATTCGACCACTCGAACCGTAGAGCTCGTCGGTCGTGATCACACGGCGCGCGGCAGGGAAATGGTGGCGAACTTCCGGCGCGATAAAGGGGTGGAGCCCCTACCGGGCGAGCTTCTGGCGTACAGCGAAAGCTATGACGCCGCGAAGATTCCCGCGCTGTGGACCAGTGCCTCCATCGTACGCGCCCACAACCACCTGGTCTACCTGTACATCACCATGGTGGTGGTGCTCGCGACAGCCATCGCCAGCCTGCTGGAGCTGACGCAGTCCACGCCGAGCCGCGCACCTTCCAGCGAGTGACGTACCCGCCGCCCGCGGTGGAGAGGGCGCGCGCGGGCTAGCTTGCCGGGCTCCGTCCCCTGGCTCTCTCCAGCCGCCGCATGGCCGCGATGCCGAGCGCCGGGCCGACGGCGAGCAGGCCGAAGGCGAGGGGCCAGCCGCCGATCGCCCGCAGCGGCGACACTGCGGCGATGGAGAAGGAGGTGAGGAGAAAGCCGATCGCCGTCTGCAGCGTCAGCGCCGTACCGACCGCGTGCTCCGGCGCCAGTTCCGTCACCAGCGCGCTGAACTGGGCGCTGTCGGCCACCACCGCGAATCCCCACACCACCGCCACGGCGACGGCCAGCCACGCAGGCGCGCGCAGCATCCACCCGATCGCCACCGCGCACGCGCCGCTGGCCGCCATCGCCCAGATGGTGACGCGCTCGCGTCCCAGCCGGTCTGCCCAGCGCCCGGCCAGCACCGAGCCGATTCCGCCCGCCGCGATCATCGCGAACCCCACCACCCCCGCCCGTGCCTCCGCGCCCGCCTCCGACGCCCCGCGCGCGGCAAAGAAGTCCACGAAGAACAGGCTGATGAACGTCCACGCGGCGTACAGCTCCCACATGTGGCCAAGGTAGCCGCCGATGGCCAGCCGCACCGGCCGGTCGCGCACCACCTGGCCGATGAGCCCCCACGCGAACGGCCGCCGCGCGAACGGATACGGCCCCTCGCGGTAGCCGGCGCCGATCAGCACCGCGGCCGCCACGGCGCCCACGGACGACGCCAGCACCACCTCGCGCCAGCCGAGCGAGGGAAAGGCGCGCAGCAGGTACGGCGTCGCCTTGCCCACCGTCAGCGCGCCGACCACCGTGCCGATCGCCAGCCCGCGCGCGGAGCGGAACCACGTCGCCGCCATCTTCATCGCCGGGGGATACACGCCGGCCAGAAAGACGCCGGTGAGAAAGCGCAGCCCCAGCGCGGCGGCGTATCCATCCGCCACCACCAGCCCCGCGTTGGCCGCGGCCGCCAGCACCGCGCTGACGGCAAAGTACCAGCGGCTGGGGAGCAGGTCCGCCAGGTTGAGCAGCGCCGCCGCCGCCGTCCCCGCCACGAATCCCAGCTGCACCACCCCCGTCAGCCACCCCGCCTGCGACCCCGACAATCCCCACAGCTCCTGCAGCCGCGGCGACGCCGCGCTGGCGCTGAACCACACGCCCATCCCCAGCAGCTCGGCGACCGCGATCAGGGCGAGCGCGCGCCAGCGGCCGGGGTGGGCGTCGGGGGGAGGAGGGGGAGGCACGGGAGGGGGAGTGCGTGAGTGCGAAAGTGCGAAAGTGCGAAAGTGCGGGACAAGCTAGCGCAGACGCGCCTCGGCTGCACCGGTGGGCAGCCTGGGAAAACGGCTTCATGCTCTCGGCGGATATCCGGTTGCGGACGCGCAGGCGCTCGGGACGCCGCACACCGCCGTGCCGCCGAGTCCGCGAAGGCGGACTTTGCGATCTTCCAGCGGCGAATTCATTCGCTCCGCGGGCGGACTGCACGTTGCCTGATCAGGTCCACAACACCGTCGGGCGGCACATTCACCTGGTTGCGGACGCGCAGGCGCTCGGGACGATCACCGACACCGACTGGCCGCGCTTGTTCGTCGCCACGAGCAGCTTCCCGTCCGGCGAGATGGCGAGGTTGTAGACACCGTTCCCCGCCTTGATG
>DASQBH010000134.1:0-2880 GCA_035635315.1 Longimicrobium sp. | reverse complement strand
GGGCCCGTCTCGCCGCGCCCATCCCCTCCCGATTCCGTCCGCGCCGCCGGTCAAGATCCGACAAGCCCGACGGCGCCGTCCCGTGCTACGCTCTCTGCCAGCGGGCGGACGCGCCGCCCGGAGCGCCGTTCGCACGCCGTGGGAGAAAGGCCGCGCATGACCCTGGCGACACTGCTGCCGCTGGTGCTCAAGGCGAGCATCGCGGGCACCGTGCTGGCCGTGGGCATGCGCACCCGGCGCGAGGACGTGCTCTCCCTGTTCCGCGACCCCGACAATCTCGCGCGGTCGTTCCTGTCCATGCTGGTGCTCATGCCCATGCTGGCCCTGGCGATGGCGGCCGCGCTCCCCCTGCACCCGGCGGTGGAGGTGGCGCTGGTGGGGCTGGCGGTGTCGCCCGTTCCGCCCCTGCTCCCCGGGAAGGAGCTGAAGGCGGGCGGGCGCGCGTCGTACGTGGTGGGGCTGCTCTTTGCCACCGCGCTCGTCTCCATCGTCACGGTGCCTCTGGCCGTGCACCTGGTCGGCGGCCTTTCCGGCGCACCCCGGTCGCTCGCCGCGGGGCGGATCGCCGGGGTGGTGCTGGCCAGCGTGGTCGTGCCGCTGCTGCTGGGCGTGGCGGTCCGCGCACTGGCGCCCGCGCTCGCCGAGCGCGCCGCCCGCCCCGTGGTCCTGGTCTCCACCGTCCTGCTGGCCGCGGGGTTCCTGCCCCTGCTCCCCACCCTCTGGCGGCCGATGCTGGCGCTGGTGGGCAACGGGACGCTGCTGGCCATTGCCGCGTTCGCCGGAGCAGGGCTGGCGACGGGGCACCTGCTGGGAGGGCGGGAGCGCGAGGACCGCGTGGTGCTGGCGCTTTCGACGGCCGCGCGGCACCCCATGGTCGCCATCGCCGCGGCCACGGCCCTCTTTCCCGGCCACCGGGAGGTAGCCCCCGCGGTCCTGCTCTACCTGCTGGTGAGCGGGCTGGTGTCCGCCGTCTACCTCCGCCGCACCACCCCCGCGCCCGTCCGCCACGCCCCACCGCCGCGGCCACGCGTGCGGGTGTCCGAGCTGTCTTCGCTGGACGGGGGCAGGGGCTCGTCCCCCGCGTAGCGGCGGGGCTTCCGCCGGCTCGAGGAGCTCGCCGGCCACCGCCGCCGGCCGCGGAAAACGATCCCGGGGGGCCCGCCGTGGGCTTCCCACTCTCCGGACCTTCACAGGAGCAGCGCCATGCCCGGACCGTTCACGGGAAAGATCGAGCTCGACATCCGTGACTCGAAGGCCGACTGGAACGCCTTCCTTGACGCCACGGCGCCCGCGGGCGCGCCCAACGTCCTCGTCATCCTGTACGACGACACCGGGCAGGCGGCGTGGTCGCCCTACGGCGGGCGCATCAACATGCCGACGCTGGACCGGCTGGCGAAGAACGGGCTTACGTACACGCAGTGGCACACCACCTCGGTGTGCTCGCCCACCCGCTCCTGCTTTCTGACCGGCCGCAACCACCACCAGAACGGCTGCGGCACCATCTCCGAATCCGCGGCGGGCTTTCCCGGCTACTCGGGCCACATCCCGGCCGCGAACGCGACCATCGCCACCGTGCTGCGCAACGCCGGCTGGAGCACCTTCTGGGTGGGAAAGAACCACAACGTGCCGGTCGACGCCTTCGACATCGGCGCCAACCGCAGGCACTGGCCGCTGGGCCTGGGCTACGACCGCTTCTACGGCTTCATCGGCGGCGAGACGAACCAGTGGTACCCCGAGCTCATCGAGGACAACCACCTGGTCGAGCCGCCGTACACCCCGGAGGAGGGCTACCACTTCTCCAGGGACATCGCCGACAGGGCGATCGGCTTCATCCGCGACACGAAGCAGTCGCGCCCCGACAAGCCGTGGTACCTGTGGTACTGCCCGGGCGCCAACCACGCCCCGCACCACGCGCCCAGGGAGTACATCGACCGGTACAGGGGGAAGTTCGACGACGGCTACGAGGCGTACCGCGAGTGGGTGCTCGCGCGGATGATCGAGCGCGGGATCCTCCCGGAAGGCACGCGGCTCACCCCGCTCAACCCCATGTCAGAGGGGACGTGCATCGAGGGCGACACCGTGCGGCCGTGGGATACCCTCTCCGCCGACGAGAAGCGGCTGTTCAGCCGGATGGCCGAGGTGTACGCCGCCTTCTCGGAGTACACCGACGCGCAGATCGGCCGCCTGATCGACTACCTGGAGGAGTCGGGGCAGCTCGACAACACGCTGATCTTCTACTGCGCCGACAACGGCGCCTCGGGCGAGGGGAGCCCCAGCGGCTCCGTCAACGAGAACCGCTTCTTCAACGGCTTTCCCGACGACGTGGCGTCGAACCTGGCGATGATCGACCAGCTGGGCTCCCCCGACACGTACAACCACTACCCCACGGGATGGGCGGTCGCGTTCAGCACGCCCTACCGCATGTTCAAGCGGTACTCGCAGTACGCCGGCGGAACGTGCGACCCGCTGGTGATCCACTGGCCGAAGGGAATCCGGGCGCGGGGCGAGGTGCGGCACCAGTACCACCACTGCACCGACATCGTGCCCACCATCCTGGAGTGCTGCGGCCTGGCGATGCCCGACGTGGTGGACGGCGTGAAGCAGACGCCGCTCGCCGGCGTCTCCATGCGCTACAGCTTCGACGACGCCAGGGCGCCCACGCGCAAGGAGACGCAGTACTACGAGATGCTGAGCACCCGCGGCATCTGGCACCGGGGGTGGAAGGCCGCGACGGAGCACGGCCCCATGATCGACCGCGGCAAGTTCGACGAGGACCGCTGGCAGCTCTTTCACACGGACGTGGACCGCGCGGAGGCGGTGGACCTCGCCGGCCGGCACCCCGCAAAGGTGGCGGAGCTCGCGGCGCTCTGGCTTGCCGAG
>DASQBH010000133.1:0-9850 GCA_035635315.1 Longimicrobium sp. | reverse complement strand
CTCCACGCGGTCGAGGTATTCGGATTCGGGGACGTCGATGCTCCACGCGCCCAGTTCCGCATCTCCCTCCGCGGAATCGTAGGTGGGATGCACGTCGTCGCGCGATTCGTAGATGGCGAACCAGGCGAGGGGGAGGCGCGGGTCGGGAGGGTGCGTGACGAGTGCGGGATCGAAGGCGGGCGCGGCCTCGTACGCCACGAAGCCGGCGGCGTGCAGGCCGTCCGCCACCGCGCGCTCCACGGCGTCGAGGACGGCGACGACCTCGTCCACCCTTTCTGCGCGGAGAACGGAGCGCAGTCCGCGGAAGCGGAAGGAGCGCGCGCCGCCGGGACCGCCGGGCGCGTCGAAACGCACGGTGGCCGTCCCGGCCGCCGCGCCCGTCTCCCTCATCCGCTCCACCGCCGCCTGCGCCATGCCGCCTCCGTCCACGGGAAGGCAGCAAGATCGGCCCGGCGCGGGGGTCCCGCAATCGCGCTACACGCCGGCCGTCTCCCGTTCCACCGCGCCGGCGCCGGCGGCGGGCTCCGCGTCCGCCGCGGGCGGCGCGCCGCATCCGGCCGAAGCACGCGCGCGCACGGGCTCCGCCGCGCGGCACAGGAACCACAGCTCGGCCTCGGTGCGCTCGGCCCAGTTGGGCGGCAGCGGGTACAGCCGGCGCTTCTCAGACCCGCAGTCGAAGCACAGCCATCCGTCCGCCATCTGCCGGGGCAGGTGCGAGCCGAAGGTGGAGCGAAATTCAGAAACCTGGCCGGGGATCACTTCCCACGCGGTCCAGGTGATGCCGTCTGGTGAGTCGAAGGTGCGTACCGCCATCTAAATGCATCCTCTTCAACAGGTTAAGCATCTGCGACCGTAGCAAGGACCGGACCATGGAGACGGCTCGGCCTCGCTGCGGCAGAACTGCTCCGGATCACCGAAACAGATGGAAGAGCGTAGCAGATAAGGGCTGCAGATCCACATCTATATGGACGCTGAGAACGCGCACGGCGCTTGCGTAAGCCCCGGCCCCAATCCGTTTCCGGCCCGCAGGGGGCGCGCCGGTGCAGGGACCTTCATCGAGGGGTGAACAGATGGCGAGCGAACCCATGGACCGCGTAGTCCCGCTGAACCAGCTGTCGGGATACAAGGTGGCTGACGGTGAGCCGGACATCCGGGGGTGGGACGTGGTGACCGGCGACGGCCGGCGCCTGGGAAAGGTGGACGACCTGCTGGTGGATACGCAGGCCAACAAGGTGCGCTACGTGGACGTTGACATGGACGGCGACAACCGCCACGTCACGGTGCCCATCGGCTATGCGCGGCTGGAGGAAGACCGGCACCAGGTGCTGGTGGACCGCCTGGGCGACGAGCAGCTGCGGGCCATGCCCAGCTACACGCACGGCGGCATTACCCGCGACTACGAGGAGCAGGTGGGGCGCGCCTGCAACCTGAACACGGCGGCCGCCACGCCCGACTTCTACGAGAACGACGCTTTCCGCGGCAACAACGAGATGCGCCTCACGCTCAACGAGGAGCAGCTGGCCGTCGGCAAGCGGCAGGTGGAGTCCGGCGAGGTGGGCATCCACAAGCACGTGGAGACCCAGCGCGTGCACGAGAACGTGCAGGTGCGCCACGAAGAGGTGGAGGTGGAGCGCCGCCCCATCAGCGATCCACTGGCCGCCGGCGCCGGGCAGATCACCGAGACCGAGGACGAGATCCGCATTCCCCTGCACGCCGAAGAGGTGGTGGTGGAAAAGCGGGTGGTGCCCACCGAGGAGCTGGTGGTGCGCAAGCGCGAGGTGGTGGAGAACGAAGGAATCGACACCACCCTGCGCCGCGAGACGGCCGAGGTGGATCGCGAGACCACCGGGACGCACCTGCGCGGCGACCGCCCGGACGACGACCGCCTGGACCGCCGCTAACGGCGCAGGCACTCGCCAGGACGGAGACGGATCCCCCTCCCCTTGCGAAATTTCGCGAGGGGAGGGCCTGGGCTTGAGCCGGACGTTTTCGCATAAATAGTTGCGGGTACAGGATTTGCGAAAGGACTCGGCACTCGGATTCGGTACGGGAAACCTGAAAAACTGGGAGGCAGCATGCTCGAAAAGCTTGGCGGCAACGACCGCGACGACCGCAACCTGCGCGACGACCGTATGGACGACCGCGACATGATGAGCGCGGACCGCCAGCGGCTGGTGCGCGAGCGCATGGAAGCGCACGGCATCGGCGAGGAAGAGGCCATGCGCCTGGTGCTGAACGAAGAGCAGCTCGCCATCGGCAAGCGTGAGGTGTCGGGCGGCGAGGTGGGCGTGCGCAAGCACGTGGAGACGGAGCACGTGCACGAGAACGTGCAGCTGCGCCACGAAGAGGTGGAGGTGGAGCGCCGCCCGATCACGGACGGCTACTCGGCCGCCGGCAACGCCACCATCGGCGAGGACGAGGAGATCCGCATGAAGCTGCACGCCGAAGAGGCGGTGGTGGAGAAGCGGGTGGTGCCCACCGAGGAGCTGGTGGTGCGCAAGCGCGAGGTGGTGGAGAACCAGCCGATCGACACCACCCTGCGCCGCGAGACGGCCGAGGTGGATCGCGAGGTCCGCACCGACACGCACCTGCGCGACAGCCGCCTGGACGACGACCGCCTGGGCCGGCCGTAACGCCTCCCCGGCCGGCGGGTGACTCCGCCGGCCGCGATGGATGAAGAACGGGCACTCCGCGATCCGCGGGGTGCCCGTTCTTGCTGAAGCCGCTGACTTCGACGGCGTCGCTCCTATTGCGCACCTCACGACGGCGACTCAGGGAGGGGTGGCAACGAGCAGGTGGCCGGGCTCGTCGGCAAGGGCCGCGTCCACTTCAACGCGGACGTTCATCCCCAGGACAGTCAGAAAGCGAAAGAGGCGGTCCATGGAAAAGCCTGCGAGCTGCCCTCGTACGAGCGCGGAAACCTTTGGCTGCGTGGTGCCCAGAAGCGTCGCAGCCTGAGACTGCGTCAAGCCACGCTCCCGGATGGCGTTCGCGATCAGCCGCGAGATCATCGCCTTCGCCAGCCGCTCCTCCGCATCAGGAAGGCCCAGATCGGCGAACACGTTGCCGCTGCTCTCGTATACTTCCACGTCGTCATTCGTCGTCATTCCGCGCCCTCTTCTTCCAGTGCAGGTAGTGCTTCTCAGCAGCCCTGTATCGTTCCCTCACCAGGTCCATCTCATGCCTGGGCGTCGCGATTCCGCGCGTCGCCTTCTTCTGGAAGGCGTGGAGCACGTAAACCGCACCCTTGAATCGTACCGTGTACACCGTGCGATAGGTGCCGCCGGCAAAGTCATCCACCATCTCAAGCACACCGGCTCCTCCAAAACCCTGGAGGGGCTTTGCATCGGGGTGCCGATCGTCCAGCTGGGCGTCGAGAAGCGCGCGCCCCATCACGTCCTTCACGTCTTCTGGAAAGGCCTTGAGATCCTTGTGGCTGGATCCCATCCAGAAGAGAGGCTTGAGGTCGAGCTCACCCACGCGAATATCCCATTTTCGGAATAGAACGTCAAGCTGCACCCGGTCCGGACCGGACGCGAGGGCGGGAAAGGATCTTTTCTTTAGAAAGGTTCGCCGAAATGCACCCCCTCTCCCGGACAGGTCTCCGGGAGAGGGCAGCGCTCCCTTCTATTACGCCTCCACCTCCACCGGGTGGGGCATGGGGCGGGGGCGGGTCATGCCTTCGGGGGAAAGGATCTCCGCCAGCGCCTCGGGGGAGAGCCAGGTCTTGTCGCGCAGCAGCTCGTACACGCCGCGCCCCGTCGCCAGCGCCTCCGTGGCCAGCTCCGTGGACCGCTCGTAGCCGATGTACGGCACCAGCGCCGTCACCAGGCCGATGGAGTTCTCCACCATCATCCGCATGCGGTCCACGTTGGCGGTGATCCCCAGCACGCAGCGCTCGCGGAGAACGACGGCGCCGCGGGTGAGCATGTCCAGCGACTGGAAGAGGTTGAACCCGATCACGGGCTCGAAGACGTTCAGCTGCAGCTGCCCCGCCTCGGCCGCCATGGTGATGGTGAGGTCGTTCCCCACCACCTGGAAGCAGACCATGTTGACGACCTCCGGGATCACCGGGTTCACCTTGCCCGGCATGATGCTGGAGCCCGGCTGCATGGGCGGCAGGTTGATCTCCCCCAGCCCCGCGCGCGGCCCGGACGAAAGCAGCCGCAGGTCGTTGCAGATCTTCGACAGCTTTACCGCCACGCGCTTCAGGATGCCGGACAGCTGCACGAAGGCGCCCGTGTCGGCCGTGGCCTCGATCAGATCGGGCGCGGTGATCAGCTCCAGCCCCGTCACCTGCCGCAGCTTGTCGCACACCAGCGCGGCGTAGCGGGGGTCTGTGTTGATCCCCGTGCCGATGGCGGTGGCGCCCATGTTGGTCTCGCGGATGAGCGCGGCGGCCTCGCGCAGCCGGTCCATGTCCTCGCCGATGGTCACGCCGAAAGCCGTGAACTCCTGCCCCAGCGTCATGGGCACCGCGTCCTGCAGCTGCGTGCGCCCCATCTTGAGCACCTCGCCGAACTCCCGCCCCTTTTCCAGGAACGCCTCGCGCAGCTCGCCCAGCGCGCCCACCAGGTCTTCGATGGCCCAGTTGCCCGCGATCTTGAGCGCGGTGGGATAGACGTCGTTGGTGGACTGGCTGAGGTTGACGTGGTTGTTGGGATGGACGATCTCGTACTCGCCCTTGTGGTGCCCCAGCAGCTCCAGCGCGCGGTTGGCGATCACCTCGTTGGCGTTCATGTTGGTGGACGTCCCCGCCCCGCCCTGCACCACGTCCACCACGAACTGCTCGTGCAGCTTGCCGTCGCGCACCTCGCGGCAGGCGCGTACGACGGCGTCGGCCACCTCGTCCGTCAGCAGCCCCAGCTCCTGGTTGGCCAGCGCCGCCGCCTCCTTCACCGCCGCCAGCGCGTTCACCAGGTACGGGTACTGGCCGATGGGGATGCCGGTGATGGGAAAGTTCTCCGTGGCCCGCAGCGTCTGCACGCCGTAGTACAGGTCCACCGACACCTGGCGGTCGCCCAGCAGGTCGTGCTCGGTGCGCGTCTCGCCCGACAGGTAGCCGGAGCCCCGCCCGGCGAGGAGGGCGTTGGCGATGCGCAGCCGCGACGAGATGACCTGGGCGGCCGCCATCACCAGCTTGCCGTACAGCCGCGGCTCCGCCTCGGCCAGCTGGGCGATGCGGGTGCGCGGCACCTCCACCAGCTCCGCGTCCTCCGTCACCACCCCGCTGGTGCTGTGGGGGTAGTCGTCCAGAAAGCTCCCCTCGCCAAAGCTCTCGCCCCCGCCCAGCACGTGCAGCACGTTGGTGCGGTCGCCCTTGATGATCTGCACGCGGCCGCGCACCAGCACGCCAAAGGCGCGGCGGGGCTGGTTCTCGCGGAACAGGTAGGCGCCGGCGGGGCAGCCGCGCACCTGGGCCGCATCCGCCAGCACCCGCACCTCGTCGTCGCTCAGGGCGCGCAGGGCGCTCTGCGCGCGCAGCACGTCGAACACGGACCCGTCGGTCGTCGTCGTATCGGTCATCATCCAATCCACGGAAACCGGCGCGGGGCCGGGAGGTCGCCGGCGATCCTGGCGTCCGCCGGGAACCGCTCCCGGAGGCGGGGCGCAACGTAGCAGCCCGGCGCAGCGCGATCAAGCACGCCCGGGTGCCGATGCCCTTACGCAACCCGTTGCTGGAACGGAGATTGCACCCCTTCCGCGCCCCATATCAGGAAGCCTTCCCGCACCCGGTGCGGGCGACGCAACCCGAACGTGAGGAGGTCCAGATGGCGCTGTTCGATCGCAACGACCGTGGCTGGCGCGGCATGGACGACGATCACCTTCGCCGGGACTACGAGAACCGCTCCAGCATGGACGCGGGCGGCGACTACCGGGGGATGAACCGCGGTCCGGACAACCGCAGCCGCCAGCGCGAGGGGCTGTGGGCCAACTCGTGGAGCGACGGCGCGTGGACGGCCGACGCGGCCGACCGCACGGAGCGCGACTGGCACCTGGGCGAGGGCCGCGGCCGCTACGACCGCGACATCCGCCCCGCCGAGGGCGGCTGGCGCGCGGGCGGCATGTCCGGCGGGATGGGGATGAACCGCGGCGGGATGAACCGCGGCGGCAACTGGAACCTGGAGGGTGGCGAGTGGGGCCACAACTGGGGATCCGGCAACATGGGCGGCGGCTACTCCGCGAGCGGGATGGACCGCGACCGCGACCTGAACCGCGGCGGCGGCTTCCTTGACCGCGCCCAGAACGCCGTGCGCCGCGGCTGGGACCGCGTGGAGGAGCGGTTCGACCGCGACGACAACGACCGCGGCATGCACATGGGCGGCGGGTCCATGCGCGGGGGCACCAGCTGGGCCGGCAACTACGACCGCGACTACGGGATGCGCGGCGACAGCGGCGTCCGCGGGTACCGCGACGACGAGGGCCACTACGGCGTGGCGGGCGCCGACAACCTGAACCGCGGCTACGGCGCCACGGGCGGGTACGGCGGCGGCCGGTCGTCGGGCGGCATGAACCGCTACGGCGGCGACTACGACCGCGGGATGATGGACCGCGACGACAGCGACCGCGGGTTCCGCAGCCGCCAGCAGATCGACAACGGCGATCCGTTTGGCGACCGCCAGAACCGCACCCCCATCCGGGTGGTGGGCGGCAACCGCGGCCGCTACGACCAGAACTTCCGCGGCGGCCGCAACTGGTTCTGATCCGCGGCTCCCGCCGGCGCTGATCCGCTGGCGCAACTTGGCCCCGCCCCCGACGTTCCGGGGGCGGGGCCATTTTGCATCCAGCATGCACCACTCCGTACTGCTAAAAGAATAGGCCTCACACAGAGTTAGCAGAGTCAACAGAGTTTTCTCGTGCCGCGCGACGTGCTCCACGACGCATCAGCTTTTTGGCGAACCGTGATGCAGCACTAAAGATCATCCTCTCGCCAGGAATCCACTCTGTTGACTCTGTTGACTCTGTGTGAGGCCAATCTTTTTCCTGACGTTTCCTCAGCGCGGGATGAGGGGCGGCGGGGCGGAAGGGTTGAAGAAGCGGTAGACCTCGGCGCCGATGCGGGCGATGAGCAGGTTGGCGGGGTTGTCGGTGGCGTACGAGGTGTCGCGGTTCTCGCGCGTCATCACGCACAGGGCCACGGGCGCGTCGGGGCCGTACAGGATGCCGCAGTCGTTGCGCGACTGGTCCACGTCGCCGCTCTTGTGCGCGGCGGAGGCGCCGTCCGGCAGCCAACGCACCAGCTTGTTCCAGTCCTCGTTGCCGCGCAGCATGGAGATGGCCAGCGAATCCATCCGCGGAGACACGGCGCGCCCCTCGTGCAGCAGCGCGAACAGCCGCACCGTCTCGTCCGGCGTGGTCACGCCCAGCCCGTACTTCACCGAGCTGTCCATCGCCACGGAAGTGGAGCGCAGGAAGGTCTTGCTGTGGATGCGGGTGTGCGGCAGCCCCAGCGAATCCATCTTTGCCCACACGGCGCGCATGGGCACCTTGTCCAGCAGCAGGTTGGTGGCGGTGTTGTCGCTGATGACGATCATCAGCCGGGCCGCGTCCTCCACCGTGAGCCCCAGCCCGCTGTGCAGGTGCTGCAGCACGCCGCTGCCGCCCACCCGGTCCCGCGCGATCATGGTCAGCGGATCGTCCAGCCGGATCGTCCCCTGCTCCACCTGGTCCAGCAGCGCCACCAGCACCGCCACCTTGATGAGCGACGCTGTGGGGAACGTCTCGTCGCCGCGGATGGAAAGCGACTCGCCCGTGGCCAGGTTGCGCACGCTCACGCCCACCACGCCCTCGTAGCCGCGCGTGATCTGCTCGATGGACCGCCGCAGCCCGGCGGTGTCGGCCTGGGCTGCGGCGGGGCGGGCGAGGAGGAGTGCGGCGAGGTGGATGGCGATCAGCAGCGCGGGGCGCAGGCGCATCATCGGCAGGGGAGAGGGTGGAATGAGGGGCGGCGTCCGGCGGTCACTGGGGCGGCACGCTCTGCAGGGTGAACCCGAAGTGGTCGGCGTAGCGCCGGGCGAGCGCCTGCACGCCCAGCAGCGTTCCGGTATCGAAGTCTCCCGAGCGGTACGCGGGGAACATGATGTTGATCAGGATGCGGCCGGCGTCCTGGTCCGACATCCACTGCATGGTCCCCAGCCCCGTCGCGATGCGCCCCTTCTGCTCGACGGGGGCGACGAGCACCACCACGCCGCTGTTGGTGCGCGGATCCTCCGGCGGGCCCTCGTAGCCGACGCCCCACTCCTGCCCGATCCGCATCGCCATGTCCCGGTCGGTGCAGCCGTACAGCGAGGGAAGCGTCACCACCACGATCTCGCCCAGCGACCGCTCCTGCACCTCCGTGATCACCTCCGTCAGCCGCGCCTCGGTGCTGTCGGCCAGAACGCCCGCGAAGTCGTTCACCCATCCAATCGAGGTGGGGAGCGGCACGGTGCAGCCCGGCGTCGGCGTCAGCTGCTGGGCCGGTGCCGGGGTGGCGAAAAGCAGCGCGACCGCGGCGGCGATGCGGATCATCCGGGCCGGCGGAGCCTGGAAAGCAAAAACGTGGGTGAAGCGCTCCAGCTCATTCATCACGCATCTCCTCGGGCATGGTGGCGCACCGCGATCGGGCCGGAGCGGCGGGAACATCCGGCCATGGTAGCCGCGGACCGGCATCGTCACAAGAACGGCGTCCATCCTCACACTTTTCCGCGCCCGAACCCCGGATCGCAAGCCGATGGGGCGCAACGAGATACGAGTCCGTCCGCCCCGAAGGTGTTGACGGGCCTCACAACGGGGCGTAGGTTGCCGCCCCATCCAACAGCAGTGCTGCTGCATCCGTCCGGCGCCGCCGCGGTCGTCATGCTCCCTCGCGAGGGGGCGACGCCACCCGGCCAGCTGTTTCCCGGCGCCGGGAACGCGGACCCGAAACCCCGAGAACGAATGTCCCGGACCCACGGAACCGCGCTGCGTGCGCTATTGTTTTCCGTTCTGCTGATCCCGGCCGTGGCCGTCGCGCAGGAAGGCCGCCCCGTGCGCGGCAACGACGTCCCCCGCTTTGGCATGGAAGCCCGCCGCGACTCCGTCGTCGCATTCGCCCGCCAGCAGATCGGCACCCGCTACGTCTTTGGCGGCACCAGCCCCCGCGGCTTCGACTGCAGCGGGTTCACCCAGTACCTGGCCCGCGCCTTTGGCGTAAACCTGCCCCGCACCGCCGCCCAGCAGGCCCGCGTGGGGACGGAGGTTCCCAGGGACCGCTCCCTGCTGCGCCCCGGCGACCTGCTCACCTTTGGCCGCGGCGGCCGGGTGACGCACATCGGCGTCTACGTGGGCGACGGGCGGTACGTGCACGCCAGCAGCGGCCGCGGGCAGATCACCGAAAGCAACCTGGACCGCCCGCAGAGCAACCTGGTCCGCGCCTGGATGGGCGTGCGCCGCGTCTTCGGCGCCGACATCGACAGCACGGCGGCCACGGTGGCCCAGCGCGCCCCCGCGCCGCGGGAGGGCACCCCCACGCCGCCCCGCACCACCCGCCCGCGCAGCTGATCCCGCGGCATCGGTCGATCCAGATCACGACAAAGCCGGCTCCCGCAACGGGGAGCCGGCTTTCTCGTTCCGGTGGCCCGCGTGTCGCGCTCAGCCGCCGACGCGCACCTCCACGCTGGCCGACGCGCCGTCGCTGACCACCACGCCCTCCTGGCGCGCCATCCCCTCGCCGGCGTTCACCACCAGCGAGTAGGTGCCGGCGGAAAGCCCGCCCAGGCGAAAGCGGCCGTCGCCGTCGGTGAGCGCGGCGATGTCCTCGTGCGACGGGCCGCCGCCGATCATCACCGCCGCCTCCGGCACCGGCTGGCCGCCGGCGCCCACGACGCGC
>DASQBH010000132.1:0-3792 GCA_035635315.1 Longimicrobium sp. | reverse complement strand
TACCAGATGAAGCGCGCGCTGCAGTCGGGCTTCAGCATCCAGGAGGTGGCGGAGCTCACCTTTATCGACCCCTGGTTCGTGGCGCAGCTGCAGCAGCTGGTGGACGCGGAGCGCGACTTCGCGGCGCTGGATTCCGTCGATCACGACGCGATGCTGCGGATGAAGCGGCTGGGCTTCAGCGACGTGCAGTTGGCGCGGCTGCGGGGGGAGACGGAGGACGCCGTCCGCGAGCGGCGCTGGGGGATGGGGATCCACCCCGTCTACAACCGCGTGGACACCTGCGCCGGCGAGTTTCCCGCGCTCACGCCGTACCTCTACAGCACCTATGCGGAGGAGAACGAGTCCGAGCGCAGCAACCGGCGCAAGGTGGTGATCCTGGGCTCGGGGCCCATCCGCATCGGGCAGGGGGTGGAGTTCGACTACTGCTGCGTGCAGGCGGCGCTGGCGCTGCGCGAGGCCGGGTTCGAGACCATCATGGTCAACTCCAACCCGGAGACGAATTCCACGGACTTCGACGTGAGCGACAAGCTGTACTTCGAGCCGCTCACGCTGGAGGATGTGATCGAGATCGTGCGACTTGAGCAGCCGGAGGGCGTGATCCTGCAGATGGGCGGGCAGACGCCGCTCAAGCTGGCGCAGCCGCTGGAGCGCCTGGGGGTAAAGATCCTCGGCACGCCGGTGGAGGCCATCGACCGCGCGGAAGACCGCGAGCGCTTCGAGGAGCTGGCGCGCAAGCTGGGGATCCTGCAGCCGCCCAACGGCCTGGCCACCAGCCTGGAGCAGGCGGCGGAGATCGCCGGCCGCATCGGCTACCCCGTTCTCGTCCGCCCGTCGTACGTGCTGGGCGGGCGGGGGATGGTGATCGTGTACGACGAGGGCGGGCTGCGCGACTACTTCGAGACGGCGGTGAACGTGAGCCACGACCGCCCCGTGCTCATCGACCGCTTCCTTGAAGACGCCTTCGAGGCGGACGTGGACGCGCTGTGCGACGGCGAGACGGTGGTGATCGCGGGGGTGATGCAGCACATCGAAGAGGCGGGGATCCACTCCGGCGACAGCGCGCAGGTGCTGCCGCCGTACCTGCTGGGCGACCGCGAGGTGGAGGAGATGCGCGAGCACACCCGCCGCTTCGCGCTGGAGCTGGGTGTCATCGGCCTGATCAACGTGCAGTACGCCGTGTTCCAGGGGCAGGTGTACGTGATCGAGGTGAATCCGCGCGCCAGCCGCACGGTACCGTTCGTCAGCAAGGCGACCGGGGTGCAGATCGCCCGCATCGCGGCGCGGCTGATGGGGGGCGAGCGGCTGGCGGACTTCAACCTGCCGGAGGAGATCCCCGTCGGTGGCGTGGCGGTAAAGGAATCCGTCTTTCCCTTCAACAAGCTGGAGGGCGATACGCTGCTGGGGCCCGAGATGCGGTCGACGGGGGAGGCGATGGGCTTCGACGACAGCTTCGGGATGGCGTTCGCCAAGGCGCAGATCAGCGCGGGGATGGAACTGCCGTCCAGCGGCAGCGTGGTGATCACGGTGAACGACCGCGACAAGCGCACCGTCACGCCCATCGCGCGGCGGCTGCACGACATGGGCTTCCGCATCACGGCGACCAGCGGCACGGCGCGATACCTCAAGCAGCGCGGCATTCCCTGCGACGTGATCTTCAAGGTGAACGAGGGGCGGCCCAATATGGCCGACCACATCATCTCGGGCGAGGTGGCGCTGCTCATCAACACGCCGCTGGGCAAGCAGAGCCAGTACGACGACTACACGGCGCGGCGCGCGGCCATTGCGTACAAGGTGCCGTACATCACCACCATGTCCGCCGCCGAAGCCGCCGTCGACGCCATCAGCGCCCTGCGCTCGCGGACGCGCGAGGTCCGCAGCATCCAGGAGCGCACGGGGCACCTGGTGGGGCAGGGCGCGGGCGCGGGGGTGTAGGGCACCGCCGTCGGCGGACCGCCACGCCACGCCACGGGCTAAAGCCCGCGGCTAGAACGGCCATAAGCCCTGTCTCGCGCCGAGGCGCGACACGAACAGGGCTTCAACCGCTCGGGTCGGCACGGGCCGGCGCGCCGTGAAAGCAGGTCGCCGAGGCACACCCTCTCTGGTTGCACGAGCCTGTCCGCGGAGGCGGACATCGCGTTTTCCCAGCCGCGAATTCATTCGCCCGACTATGCGGCCCGCCGCGCGGCCATCGCGTACAAGGTGCCGTACATCACCACCATGTCGGCCGCCGAAGCCGCCGTCGACGCCATCAGCGCCCTGGGACGATGCGGGGCGGGGGCGGGGCAGACCGTTCTACGTTGCCGCCGCCCCGGCCGCATGGCCAGCTGGAGCGAATGAGGTTCTTTGCGATCTGCTTGGGTAACGTGCCGTACGCCCGCGGGAGCGAATGAATTCGCCGCTGGAAAATCGCAAAGCCCGCCTGCGCGGGCTCGGCGGCCCGGCCGCGCAGGGCGTTCCAGGCACCTGCGCGTCCGCAACCAGGGATACCCTGGTATCCGGCGAGGCGGTGATCAGGGGGCGGCGGCTCGGCCGGTCCGTTCCGTCTCCAGCCGGCGAGCGAGCCCCTGGCGTCCCCGGGCCGCGTACGCCTTGCACGCCTCGCGGTCGATCAGGCCCGCGGGCCCGCCCTCCAGGCGCTCCCACAGGGAGGATCCGCTGGGATGCGGGGTGACCAGGATGTCGCAGGGAAGCGCCTCGAGCGTCCTGAAGCCGCGCTCGAAGTCGGCCACGGCCGTGGGATAGGCGGGGCTGTCCGTGTAGCGGAAGCCATCCGCGGAGATCGCCGAATGGCTGTCCGCATAGACCATGTCGACGCACCCTGCGTCGTCACAGGACCGCCACGTCCAGGTGGTCCCGCCCGGCGTATGGCCCGGCGTAAGGTGCGCCGTAACGGCGATGGGGCCGACGCGGAGGGTCTCCCCGTCGGCAAAGCGCTGCACGTTCCGCACGGCGGGAAAGTCGAACAGCTCGCCGTGCTGGGGATCGCCGGCCATGGAGGTGCCTCGCTCCAGGACGGGCGCGCTGGGCACGCTGGCGGCCACCCGGGCGCCCGAGGCCTGCTGCAGCGCCGCGAGCCCGCCCGCGTGGTCGTAGTGCACGTGCGAGTTGAGGATGAGCCGGATGTCGCGGACGTCGAACCCCAGCGCGCGCACGTTCTGCAGGATCAGCGGCGCGGAGTTGGGAAGCGCCCCGTCGATGAGCACGTGGCCTTCGGGGGAGGTGATCAGCAGCGCGGTGAGCCCGCGCGTGCCGACGTAGTACGTGTTCCCGTGCAGCCTGACCGGCGCCTGCGGCTCGTTCCACGCCGCGCAGTTCGCACAATTCGCCGCGGGATACGGCCGGGTGAGCGGATCGCCGCCCTGCGCGCAGGCGGTGGTGCTGGAGAGCGCGAGGAGTGCCGCGCCGGCGGCGGTAAGGATGCGGACGGACACGGATGTCATGCGGAACCGGGGGTGGCGTGATCGCGGCGGCCGATTTCGACGGGCCAGAGGCTGAAAGATAGCGCCGGCGCAGCCTTCGCGCCCAGCGCCGCCGCCGATTCACCGGATACGACGAGCCCGCGGGGGCGTGCCGATCCCCGCGGGCAGAATGACCTGCTGTGTCAGGATTAACCGCTACCGGCCTGTCAGCACCCGTTGGGAGCCCACTTGAGCACTCCGTCGCAGTTGGCGATGTCGTACTTCAGCGTGCTCTCCACCCATTCCCCGTTGATCTTTCTGCAGCGCGCCTTCAGCGTACCGCCGCCACCGCCGTCGGGGATGAACTCGATGTTTTCGCTGGACCTCGTGTAGG
>DASQBH010000131.1:0-3612 GCA_035635315.1 Longimicrobium sp. | reverse complement strand
CGAAGGCGCGCAGGGCGAACTGGTCGTAGGCGGTGACGAAGATCACCACGGGCACGTGACCCACGCCGATCGCCCGCAGCACGTCGAAGCCGTCGACCTCGGGCATCTGGATGTCCAGAAAGAGCAGGTCCGGAGGCGACGCTTCGATGGCCTGGATCGCCTCTCTGCCGTTCGCGCATTCGGCGACGACCTCGACGCCCTCTGCTTCCACCAGCAGGCTGCGGATGCGCCGGCGCGCCAGCGGCTCGTCGTCCACGATCACGGCGCGGATCGTCATCGGGCGGACCTCTCCTCCTGTCCTGTCCCTCCATCCGCGCGGCGAAAGGGGAGAGCAATCCTCACCACCGCCCCTCCCCCGGGGTGGTTCTCGAACTCGAAGCGGTGCTCGCCGCCGTAGAGCTGTTCCAGCCGGGACTGGATGTTGGCCAGCCCCACCCCCTTGCGGGTCCCGGCCTGGATGTCCCGGTCCACTCCAGGCCCGTCATCCCGCACTTCCAGGTGCAGAAAGCGGTCGTCTGCTCCGCGGGCCGCGGAGATCTCCACCCTTCCCGGCTCGATTCGCGGCGCGATGCCATGGCGGATGGCGTTCTCCACCAGCGGCTGCAGGAGCAGATGGGGGACGCGTGCATCCAGGGTCTCGGGAGCGATCTCCATCACCACCGTCAGCCGGTCCTCCAGGCGCGCCTGCTCGATCTCCAGGTAGGGCTGCAGAAACGCGAGCTCCTCGCGCAGCGTTACCTCCTGCGTCTCTTCGTGCTCCAGGGAGATGCGCAGAAGGTCGCCCAGGCGGGCGACCATTCGCCTGGCGGGCTTCGCTTCGTCAGGGATGAGCGCCGAGATGGCGTTCAGGGTGTTGAAGAGGAAGTGCGGCTGCAGCTGCATCTTGAGCGCCTGCAGCCGCGCCTCGGCCAGGCCCGCCGCCAGCCGCTCCGCTGCCCGCTCGCGCTCGCGATAGCGCCCGTGGTAGAGCACGGCGTGGGCAATGCCCAGCAGGAGCGCGTAGTACAGAAGGTACTGGTGGAACCGTGCCCAGAACTGGCGATCGAAGCTTCGCTCCCCGAGCCACTCCACGTGCCGGCTCACCTCGACGATGACGGCGACCCGCGCCAGCGAAAGGACCACCGCGCCGGCGAGATGAACCGCGATGCCCCGCAGCATGCGCCCGCGCTCGAGCGGAAAGCGCCGGGCCAGCCAGAAGATGGCGAGAGTGGCGAGCGCCCAGAGATACGCCTCGAACAGGGCCTGCAGCAGCGCGTGCCGCCACGGGATCGGCCGCTCGATCAGCTCGAACTGCACGTAGACCTGGTTCGCCGAGATCAGTCCGAAGACCGTCCAGGCGGCAAAGATGAGCGCCGTCTCCATCCAGAGCTGGCGGTTCCGCTGCTCCTCGACCATTCAGCAAGATCCTTCTCTGGGGACAAATCTCCCGCGGCCCGCACGACTCGTGGATGATCATGTGTAGTAAAGCTGGGCGGGCCGCCTTACTGCATCCGCTAAAAGAATAAGCCTCACACAGAGTTAGCAGAGTCAACAGAGTTTTCTCGTGCCGCGCGACGTACTCCCCAGATTCATCCGATCGCTGGGAAAACGATCAATGCGGCACGAAGGGGTGGTTATCTCGCCGAGGCTTCACTCTGTTAACTCTGTTGACTCTGTTGACTCTGTGTGAGACCCAATCTTTTTGCGGATTCGGTATAACACACAAGGGTCAGGGGCGCGAGGCCGGCGCGCAAGATTGTCGGCGGCGAAAGCATGGACGGCCCCGCATCCCCTGCAGCGGGGCGGGGCGCGGCGCGGTGTAGGGCCGCCCGAGGTATAACGCAAAGCATAAGGCGCGAACCCGCGCGCCGAGATCGGCCGATTTCCCAGAACACGTCCGCGGGCTCGTCGCTTTCATGCGCGTGTTGAACGCCGTGGTGCGAAGCGCGGTTCAGTTAACGGTGAGGCTGCCGTGAATAGTGCCTCCTCAGCAGATCACCTCCGAAATCGTTCTCCAGATCGCGCCAGACCGTGTGGATGTGGTTCGCGTCGTCCTGTGTGTTGTCGTACTCCACCAGCACGGTAGGTCCGTGGATGCGGTAGTAGTGCGGCTCGCGGGGCTGGTGCGCACCCGCCCAGGCGAAGTGCAGGCGCTCGAACCCCGCCTCTTCGATACGCTGCAACTGCCTGGATGCCGCGGAGTCTGCCATCCGTCCGGCGTACAATTCGAGCAGCCGGCGCAGCTGCCGCTGCTGGGCGGTCGTCATCTCGGCCGCGGCCAGGCCGGCGAATGCCATCGGTCCCACCACGGGATCGTTGCGGGTGAGAATGTCGCCGGATGGCTGCGCGGCGATGGTGGCGCGGGCGCGTTGGCGAAGATCGAGCATGTGCAGCAGCTCGAAGGCGAGGTCCTCTTCCGCCGCGAGCAGCCGAGTCCCTTCCCGCGGGCCGCTGGGAACGCGCGCCGGGTCGGCACCCATGAAGAGCGGTGCGACGATCTGCCCGTGTGGCCCGAGATCCGTGACGTTTACCGAGAGGTGATGGCCCTCGAAGCTCCAGCCCCAGGGGTGCGTACCACCCGGCCCGGTGAAGAGCGCCAGGTAGTAGAGCTCCGGATCGCGCTGGAGCCCCCAGGGACCGGCCGCTCCTTCCAGCTCGCGGAGAGTGCCTTCGAGCTCGATGATGCCACGCGCGAGCCTGGTCCCGCGCTCACTCAGACCGGTGCCCAGCAACTCGAACGCTGCTGCACGTTGCCCGGCATCCATCGCCTGCAGCGGGATGCCGGTGCGCCTCTGCGGAACGTACACCCACCTGGTGCGCTCCGGATGGTCGAAGGGAAACGAGGCGACGGCACGCTGCCTGTCGTTCAGCGTCGAGAGGAACGTCCGTGCGGTCGCGGCCAAAGCAGATGTGTCAGAGACAGATGCGCCCCGCGCAGGCGTTGGCGGTTGGGCACCGCAGCCAAGAAGCCCCGCGGCGAGGACGGCGGGGAACAGGCCCGCCGATCTGAAGCGGGTGTGAATGCCAGGTTTGGCCATGGAACTCACCGAGAAGGGAAGCGCTCCAACGCCCTCAAGCTCAGGCGTAGTTGGCAGAGAGCGCAAGTGTGGAGAGGGCAGAGTGAGTCTTGGTCCGGCTGGCTCAGGACCTTGCCAGCAAGACCGCGGGGCTGGCTTCATGCTCCGGAGCCGGCCCCGAGGTTCGGAAAGGAGGTCCTTCGGTCGCGCGCGGAGTGCGGGGTGAACGACGGTACGTCGCGGCGCTCCCTCAGGAAGTCATCGCTTCGCCTGTGCACAGTGAATCAATGCGTCTGGTATCAGTGAAACCCGCGTCCCGGGCGGGCCGTAGGTGGCGAGCGCTCCTTCGCTCGTCCGTCCCCCACCTGCGACTCGCAATGCCCATGCAACCCCGGTTTCGCCCCACCGTCCTCGCCCTCGCGCTGACCACCCTTGTCGCCACGGACGCCGCCGCGCAGACGGGACGGACCCTCGCGGAGCGGCTCGACTCGATCGCCGGCTCGGGGGTACTGGCGAACCGCGCCGTCGGCACGGTGGCCGTCGGCGTGAGGGGGAACGACACGCTGCTGATGAAGGGCTACGGCAGGGCGAACGTCGAGTGGGACGTGCCAATGCC
>DASQBH010000130.1:0-3533 GCA_035635315.1 Longimicrobium sp. | reverse complement strand
GCGCGCCCGCGGGGGCCTCGACCTCGTTGCCGTCCTCGTCCAGCACCACGAAGGTGCCCAGGGCGTCCCGCGCCCCGTCCTTGAGCTTGTCGAAAAGGTCCTTCATCGTCGTCTCGCCGCGGCGCGGGGCGCCGTGCAGGGGTGGGGGATCGGGGTTCGAAGGCCGATTGTCCCGCGTGAACGCCTGGTATTGCGGTCGCGCCGCAAGACGTGTGTTCGGTACGGGTTACGTTGAGTGGGAGTTTCGTTCTGCGAAAGCCCGGGCGCGAATGGAGGACCGCTGCGGGTTTGCGGATCGCGAGGAGGTCCTGGGAGCGGCGGGCGAAAGGCGCCCGCCCCGGCGCAACGCGGCGCCCCGGTCCGCCCGGGGCCCTGCGGGCGTCCGGCGGCCGGAGCGGTAAGTTTGCAGACGGCTGGATTTTATATGAGCGGCGCCGTGGGGGCAAGCCTTCTGGCGGTCCGTCGGGGCCGCAGGATGGATCGGGTGCCTCCCGACGCGCAATGAAGGGGACCGCGGCATTGCCGGTGGTATGGCGGGGGAAGGGAGAGGTTCGGCAGGGGATGGTGGCGCGGCGACCGGCTCCGGGTCCGCCCCTCCGGGCCGGCACCACCGGCCCACCTCCCCCAAAACTGCTGGGGGAGGTTGGGGGTGGGGCAGGCGGCGGTGAGCTTCGGAAAATGGGGTGCGCGGGGCAGGCGCCCCCCTCCCCGGCCCTCCCCCGCAAACTGCGCGGGGGAGGGAGGTGCGACGCACCTCGTCGTAGCGCGATCGAATTCTCCCCTCTCCGTGAGGAACGAACGGGGAGGGGCCGGGGGAGGGGCACCCCGCGGACGCAGTTCGATCCCCTTCGCCGAACCCCGATCCGTCGGCGTGACCCCTCCCCCGCAGTTTGGGGGAGGGGGCGCCAGCCGTCGCGAGGAACGAGCGAAAGGCCTGGCGGGGGAGAGGGCCCCCGCGTCGCAGACGCGGCCCGTCCATCCACATCATCCACATCATCCACCACCACCCCAACCCCTTCCTCATCCCGCCGACATCCCGTCCAGTCTCGCCATCCGCCGCACCCTCGCCTACATTGTGCGCGTCGCACCCATCCGGGCACCCTCGCGGGCGCCCGCCCCGACCGCACGGCCACGCCGTTCTTCATCACGCGGGAACCCTGATCATGGCGCAGACGGCTACCGCACACCTGCTGGCGGACCGGCAGGTGGACGTCGAGACCCCGGAGCACGTGGCCATCGGCTACGAGCTGGCGGACCTGGGCTCGCGCTTCACGGCGCTGCTCATCGACTGGATGCTCATCGTGCTGGGCGTGCTGGGGATCTGGATCGGCATGATTGCGCTGGCGGCAACCCTGGGGCTGGGCAACGCGCTCGCCGGCATCGGCCTGGGCCTGGCCGTGCTGGGCGGCTTTGTGCTGATGTGGGGCTACTTCGTGTTCTTCGAGGGCCTTCGCGATGGGCAGACGCCGGGGAAGCGGCGGATGGGGATCCGGGTGGTGCACGACGGCGGCTTTCCCGTCACGGTGCGCGGCGCCGCCGTGCGCAACCTGATACGCCTGATCGACATGCAGCCCGCCCCGTCGTTCGCCCTGGGCGGGCTGGCGATGATGCTGCACCCGCAGACCAAGCGCCTGGGCGACATGGCCGCCGGCACGGTGGTGGTACGCGACCGCACCGGCCAGGCCATCCCCGAAGAGGCAAAGGCCGCCGCGCCGGTCGCCCTGGGCCGCCCCAAGCTGAGCGACGAGGAGTTCGCGGCGCTGGAGATGTACGCCGCCCGCCGCGCCTCGCTGGCCGGCGAGGTGCGCGCGGAGCTGTCGCGCAAGCTGATGTCGCGCGTGGAGCGCCACTTTGGCGAGGACGCGCGCCGCTGGCAGATGAGCCCCGACACCTACCTGGTGGTGGTGCACGACGAGGAGCTGGCGCGGCGCAAGGCGTCGGGCGCGGGCGGCCGCTCGGGGACGGCGCAGGCCACGGCGCTGGTGCGGCGGCAGCGCGGGGAGTGGGACGAGTACCAGAAGCTGCTGGAGCAGGCGCGCCAGAACGGGCTGCAGTCGCTGGGCGAGACCCGGGTGTCGCGCTTTGCCACGCTGTACCGCGAGATGGCGGCCGACCTGGCGCGGGCGCGCACGTACGGCGGCTCGCGGGAGCTGCTGTACGCCATGGAGCGCCTGGTGGGGTTCGGCCACAACCTGCTCTACCGCCCCCCCACGCGCTCGTGGAGCCGCTTTCGCACCTTCGCCGGCGGCGGCTTTCCCGCGCTGGCGCGGCGCCGGTGGAAGCCGATCCTGGTGGCCTCCGTCCTCTTCTACCTCCCCACGCTGCTCACCTTTGCCGCCGTGCGGGGCGAGCCGGATCTGGAGCACCAGCTGCTGAGCGGCGAGATGCTGGCCCGCGTGGAGGAGTCGGTGGACAAGGAGCGGCGCGGCGAGGGGTACGTGGAGGTGCCGGAGGTGGCGATGCCCGTCATGGCCACCAGCCTGATCAGCAACAACGTGCAGGTCACCTTCCTGGCGTTCGCGGGCGGCATTCTGGCCGGGCTGGGGACGGCGTGGATCCTGGTGCTGAACGGGGTGATGCTGGGCTCCGTGGCGGCCGCGTTCGCCAACCAGGGGCAGAGCCTGCACCTGTGGACCTTCGTGCTTCCCCACGGCGTGATCGAGCTCACCGCCATCTGCATCGCCGGCGGGGCGGGGCTGTGGATGGGCTCGGGGATGCTCCTTCCCGGCCGGCGCACGCGGCGCGAGGTGCTGGTGACGCGGGGGCGCGAGGCGGTTTCGCTGATCGGCGGGACGGCGCTGATGCTGGTGGTGGCGGGGACGATCGAGGGCTTCGTCTCCCCCTCGGACCTGCCGCGGGAGATCAAGCTGGGCTTCGCGGCGGTTGCGGCGCTGGCCATGGTGGCGTACTTCGCATTCGCCGGGCGGCGCGCGGAGCACCTGGAGGCCGCGGAGCACGCCGGCGACCGCTGATCCACATCCACTCCCCCACCTCAGGAGAAGCACCCGACCGATGCGGACGCAGAAGCAGCTGTTCGAGAGGAACCGTGCGTGGGCTGCGCGGATGACGGCCAACGACCCGGACTTCTTCAGCCGCCTGGCAGAACAGCAGGCGCCCGAGTACCTGTGGATCGGCTGCTCCGACAGCCGGGTGCCCGCCAACCAGATCGTGGGCCTGGCGCCGGGCGAGCTGTTCGTGCACCGCAACGTGGCCAACGTGGTGGTGCACGCGGACCTGAACTGCCTGTCCGTGCTGCAGTTCGCCGTGGACGTGCTCAAGGTGAAGGACGTGATCGTCTGCGGGCACTACGGGTGCGGCGGGGTGAACGCGGCGCTCAACGACATTCCGGTCGGGCTGGCGGACAACTGGCTGCGCCACGTAAAGGACGTGCGCGACAAGCACGCCGAGCTGCTGGCGGCCATCGACGACCCCGCCGTGCGGCTGGACCGCATGTGCGAGCTGAACGTGATCGAGCAGGTGAGCAACGTCTGCCAGACCACGGTGGTGCAGGACGCGTGGGCGCGCGGGCAGGG
>DASQBH010000129.1:0-4164 GCA_035635315.1 Longimicrobium sp. | reverse complement strand
AATGTGACAGGGTCACCGTCTTGGATATTCATGATTGCCGCTTCACGCCGAACAAGTGGTTCATGCCTTTCGACATGGCGTATGAGCCCATCGGTTTTCCCTGACAGGTATTCCGCTACGAAGCTGTCCTCGAGAGCACTCTCGTACAGAAGCCAGCGCGCGCGGATGAATTCATGAGCGGCAACAAGACGTGGATCGATCTGCGCCGCTTCATTGACCGCTATATCACTCGAGTACAGCGCGATGATGGCTTCCAGTTCCTCCAGCAGCTTTGCTGAATCCCGTGAAGAGTCTTGGAGTTTGACTACTAAACGGGCAACCGCATCAACCACCTTGCTTGCAATTGGGACGCTATGTGGCATCTCACCTCGAAAAAAAATCGGTCTCAAGGATGGGCCGCTGCAAGCCACCTCTCTCCTAATAATGAGGTGGCCCCCGGTGGTGGTCCAGCTATTTGATGACAGTTCGTTCCAACGGGGTAGCAAGCGAAGCGTCGCAGTTGGGGGGAGCCTGTTTTGACCACCCTTCAGGGTAAGCCGCCCAACCAGCCAGCAGGGCTAGCCGATCGCACTTGGTAGTGTCCTCTCGATAGCTCTCGGTCATCCGGACCGCAAGCTTTCGATGAAGGCATTTTGCACTGGCTCGCCTGCTGAGATGAACTTGTGCTTCTACTATACGAGCACTTCGGCCCGATCCGAACCGCCAGTTGCGCCTCGCCGGGTCCGCGTTGCGTGCGCTTCATGGCCGCGTTTACCGCACATGATCGACGTCTCCGGAGGTTTAACTCCGTGTGAGGCGTTCTTTTCCGCGTCAGCGCGAAGAATCCGAGGCGACGCCCGACTGCACGGGGGTCGCGGGGTTCGGCGAGCCGGGCGTGGCGCCCTGCGACTGCCCCGCCGCCGCCGGCGACGCGCTGTCGGACGGGGTGCCGGTGCCGGAGGGCGCGGGGTTCACCGTGCCGGCGGGCGGCAGGGTGCTGGGCACGTCGGTGCCCGCGGAGAGCGAATCGGTGCCGGTCGTCTCCTGGGCACCTTCGTCGGGGGTGTTGTGCTCGCCGGATCCGTCGCACGCCGCCGCGATGAGCGCGGCGGAGATGAACGCGGCACAGAACAGTCGCAGCCTGAGCATCGTGGGTTTCGCGGGATGGAAGGTCCAGAGTACGGCGCGGGCGCGTGGGCATCTGCATCCACCGTACCAAAGGTTGAACAGTGCCGCACACCTCCCGAAGCCGGCCCGAAACACTTGCGGGCGAGACTGCAACCTTCCATCGTTCCAGGCCCGTATCCCCGCGTACGGCGTTCGCCGCAATCGCACGCATCCTCCACCACCGTGCCGCACCCACCGCGGCCGCACCGCCCAGCCATGGCCAAGCACGTTCCGCTGACCGACCGCGAGCTGTTCGAGATCGAGTCCCTTGCCTGCGACGCCACCCCGGGTCCCTGGGAGCCGCAGGTGGTGCTCGACTACCTCACCGGCGAAAGCGCGCGCGTGGTGGTGCACGGGCAGGCCGACGAGATGCAGTACGTGGTGGAGCGCGAGCACGAGATGGCCGAGGCGGACCAGGCGTACATCGCCGCCATGCACCCCGACGCGGCGCTGCGGCTGGTGCGCGAGATCCGGCGGCTGCGGCGGGTGGAGGAGCGGTACGACACCCTGTGCGCCGTGCTGCAGCACCTTAACGCGTTCCTGGAGCGCCGCGGGCTGGTGGCGCAGGCGCAGCGCTTCGTGGAGGTGCGCGCGCAGCTGGAGCGCATTCACCCCGACGGCATCGACGCGACGGAGGCTCCCGGCACCGCCCGCCAGGCGGCGGGCTCACTGGGCTGATTTTCCGGGGGCGCCGAGCGGCGCCCCCTTTTTGCAACTCGCATCCTTCCGCGGCCGGGCGGCGACCCGGCGGAACCGAACGCGGCATGCAGACCATGGCAGCGCGCCAGATCCGACTTCCGGACCGCTTTTACCTTTCGCGCACCGACGGCAACGGCCGCGAGGTGCACGACGTGATGCCGTGGGAGGGTGCCGTGAGCTACGCCACCGACGGCGAGCGCGTGGGCATTCAGTACGCCGACGGCCGCGTGGTGTGGCTGGGCGACGCCGCGCCCCAGGAAGACGGCGCCGCGGTCGAGACCGGCAACTTTGCCGAGGACTTCGAGGGGGTGAACCTGGACGCGCTGGTCTCCGGCCTGCGCGCCTACGTGGACCGCCACCCCGTCCTCAAGAACGTGTGGGCAGAGGACCTGCAGCAGCTGGACTCCCTGCGCAACCACGGCCCGCACCCGGACGGCCCGTCGTCCTGACACGGCGGCATCGATCGATGGAAAGAGGGGCGGTCCCGTCGCGGGCCGCCCTCTTCGTTTTCGCTCGTCCGCTGTCCTGGATTTGCACACTGTCGCGATCCCGGACGGGAAACCGGGCTCTTCCGCAGGTGGCAGAAATCCGCAAACGCCTCATCTACAACAACATAGCGAGAACCTCCCCGCGAGCACCGCGCTTGCCTTTGTGGATGCCGTCCACACCCACGAAGGAGCCGCCATGATCGCCACGTCCCAGATGTTCGCCGCCAGCGCACGCGCCCGGCCCATGGAGCCGCTCTGCGCCCGCACCCGCGCGGAGCAGGTGCCCGTGCGGCAGGCGTTGCGGCCGGACGAGCTGGTGGATGTCATCAACCACATGCTGGCCGCGCGCCCGGAATGCGAGGGGCTGGAGTTCTCCGCCGGCTCGCTGGCCCCCGCGACGCCGGACGAGGACGGCTGCAACTGGCGTCCGCACGGCCTGCTGCTGCGCGTGGCGCACGGCCCCAGCACCCGCGCGCTCGGCTGCGCGCGCCAGGTGGTAGACCTCGTGCGCCTGCGCTACGACATCACCGACGAGGCCTGACAGTCTGGAGCGCGTCTGTCATTCTGAGGCCCGCCCACCTCGCACTCAGCACCTCGCGCCAGTGGTCGCAGGGCCGAAGAATCTACTCTCGGCCTGCTCGTGGGTGGATGCGGCAGCCCCGCGTGATGCCGCGGCCAATCGCCGGACAGAGCCCATGCCGTAAAAGCGGGCCAGACGAGAGATCGTCCGGCCCGCTTCCTCGTGTCTCCCACACACCGGTGCGCCACCCGGAGGCTCCGTCCGGCACCATCGCGACCGCAGTTCCGGCGCGGGCTGCCGCGTCTGCGCTCCAGCAGCCCGACGCTAGATTCCTCGGCCCTGCGACCTGTTATGCGAGGAGATGGTGCAGTGTGGGCGGGCCTCGGAATGACACCCTTTGGCTGTTCGTCCTTCAGATGGTGATGATCTCGGTGCGGGGGCCGCCGGCGCCGTTCACGCCGATGGCCTTCGCGATGGCGCGGGCGATCTTGGCGCCGCCCTGCACGGAGGGCTCGATGGGGTTGGCGTAGTCCGCCGGGTCGCTGCACACCAGGCGCAGCTCGATCACCGGCAGTCCGGCGCGGACGGCGTGGCGCAGGATGGCGTCGTTGAACACGGTGAGCGCCGTCGCCGCCAGCCGCTGCATGCGCGCGTCGGGAAAGTTGCCCTCGTAGATGGTGCACACCGTCAGCGGCAGCCCGCGGCCCCGCAGCTCGCGCAGCACGGCCTCGTAGCGCCCGGCAAAGGCGTCGCGCACGTCCGCCAGCATCCACAGCGCCTCGCCGGCGGACGACGCGCGGCGGTCCAGGATGTCGACGTTCATCAGCGCGTCGTTGCCGCCGATGCTCAGCACCAGGTGCGTGGCGTCGGCGGGAATGCGGCCGTACTGGATGGGCATGTCCTGCGTCGTGGCGCCGTCGATGGCGGCAAGCGTCGCCTGCCACCCGTCCGGCAGTTCGCCGCGCAGGTGCGCCACCACGTCCGGCCCGCCTGCCACGTACACCGCGTTGTCGAAGATGCTGTCGCCGAGCAGGACCACGTGGGACATGATGCGCGTCTTTCGCTGGATGATGCTGGCTGCGGTCCAACCGGGTGCTTCCTGATGCGGACGCGCAGGTGCATGAGGACGCCGTACACAGCCGGGCCGCCGAGTCCGCGCAGGCGGACTTTGTGTGGTTGTTGCCGCGAATTCATTCGCCCGGCGGCGGACGGCACACTACTGACCAGCATCCCGCCGGAACCGCGCCCGCCGGGTGCAAACGGCGGTCCGACGGATGGACAGCATCAGCCGGGCACCTCAGCGCGCCGGAC
>DASQBH010000128.1:0-2624 GCA_035635315.1 Longimicrobium sp. | reverse complement strand
CTCGAAGTCGTCGTACCACTCCGGAAATGCTGCTCCCTGCGCGTCCCTGGCTTTTCGCCGCGCCCGGTGCGCAGCGCGCACCTGCTCATCGCGGCGCGCCTGTTCCAGCCGCGCATCGGGGATGTCGACGCCCAGCATCCGCAGCTCCACGACGGCGCACACCTCGCTGACGCCGAACCACTTTTTGTAGCCGCGGACCAGGTTCTTGCCGCGATACTCCGCGATCCAGCGCTTCGCCGCCTGGAGGCGTGTGGTGCGCGATAGCCCCTTGCGTCGAGGTGGCGCCATAGCCGTCAGATCGCGCCCCACGCCGCGGCGAGCGTCAGGTTGTTGCGCGCCAGCCACACGTCGAAGCGGTCGGGGTCGTAGTCGCCCGCCCAGCGGCGGTAGAACTCGTGTTCCGGGTGATCTGGGTCGCGCAGTGCTTCCACCATCTCCTGATATCCCCACGGCCCGCCGGAGTCTTCGTGCGGTCCCGCGCGCTCGCCCCCGTACAGCCGCGGGAGCAGACGCTCGTCGTCATCTTCGACCGGCGTTACGATGTAGAGGTTCTTTACCACGATTTCGTGCACCCAGTTGTCGCCGAAGTCGTACGTATAGGTGAGCCGCGCTCCCGCGGTCAGCTTCAGATCGCGAAGCAGCGTCGCGGTGGAGTCCTCGCCCTCGGCCTCCTCGTCGGGCGCTTCGAAACGGCGCTCCCCCATGCGGAAACCGTACAGGTGGTAGTCCAGCCAGCCGAACAGGAGCTGTATGACGCGGTGCAGCTGGTCGAGCGTGTACGTGTCCGGCACGCGGATATGGCGCCAGATGGGAGGCTCGATGTCCGTGATCGTGATGCGCAGTTCTACCGCGCGGGGCTTGGGCTTGCGGCCGCGGCGGGCGGGGAAGGGAGGTGGAGGCGTGGATGGCATGTGCACAAAGTACACGGCGGGAGCGCCATCCGCACCCCCGCCGTTGAAGCGTCTGCCGAGGGCTGGCCAGATGCCCCTGTGGGTCTGATCGGGTAACGCCGTCCGCCCGCGGGAGCGAATGAATTCGCCGCTGGAAAATCGCAAAGTCCGCCTTCGCGGACTCGGCGGCGAGGCAGCATGCGGCGCCCGAAGCACCTGCGCGTCCGCTACCGGGGAGATTGCCGGATCAGATCCGCAATTCCCCCGTCACCCGTTCACCCGCGGACGCCGAGGTAGTCGCGGCGAAACAGCCAGTCGCGGGAGGCCGATTCCGGCGTGCCGAGCGGGCGGGTGGTGCCGGAGTGGAGCCACGTCACCGTGTCGGCAACGGAGAGGATGAACGGCACCTCGTGCCCCGTCACGATGACCGCCGTTCCGCGCCGGGCGAGCGCGCGGAAGGCGGCGATGAACACCTCGGTGTCGACCGGCGTAATCCCCAGGAACGGCTCGTCGGCCAGCAGGCAGTCGGGCGCGCGCGCCAGGGCCAGGGCCAGTTCGGCGCGCCGCTGCTCGCCCCCGGAGTACGTGCCGACGGCGCGGTCCAGCAGGTGGGTGATCTTGAGCTCTTCCAGCGCGGCGTCGTCCGCCGGCAGCCCGAACCGGCGCCGCAGGGCGTCCAGGTGCTGGCGCAGGGTGAGCGTGCGGGTGAGGGTGCAGCGGTCCGCGGGGAGCAGGAACAGCCCCTGCCGCGCCAGCCGGTGCAGGCGCGTGCGCGTGTACACCGCGCCGCGAAAGCGCACGATGCCGTGGTCGGGCGCCATCAGCCCCGCCATGATCCGCAGCAGCGTGCTCTTGCCGCAGCCATTCCGCCCGATCAGCGCCGTCACTACGCCCCGCTCGGCGTGAACGGTCGCAGCCGAGAGCACCTTCCGCTCCCCGAACCGCTTGCCGATGCAGTCGGCCGTGAGGACGGTCTCGGCGGCCGCGCTCACGCGGCGAGCGCCTGGCCGAGCCCCGCCAGCGGCAGCGCCAGGTCCGCGGCCGCCCCCGGCCAGACGAACAAGCCGACGGTGCACACCGCCTCCAGCGCCGCCGCGGGCACCAGCAGGTACGCGGCGATGACGGGCCAGCCGTAGCCGAGGTTCGCCAGGTACAGGTCCTCGTCGCTCCGTCTGGCCTGCAGCATCCCCAGCACCACCACCAGCGCCGGGACGAGCGGATTGCCGCCGGGCAGCAAGTCCACCGGGCGCAGCGCGTCCAGCCCGGCCATGAAGAGCATGATGACGTCGCGCATGAGGTGCAGCAGCACCCAGTACGCCACCGAGCGCCGGAGGAACACGCCCGGGAACGGCGCGACGAGCAGGAAGTGCGGCTTGTGCATCTGGGTCGGTGGCGGGGTCCTTCGCGGCCGCGGGTGCGGATTTCGCCCACCGCGGAAGATGCCCGTTCCGCTCGCGCGCATGCAACTACCGCCGCCGCCCCGCGCCCCACCTTAAGCGCATCCTCATCCTGTGCTTCAAGTCCCTGTCAGCGACCCAGCCCGCCGTTAGGAAGGGCTGCCCGCCTCGAGGTTGTCGTACCGTCTGCGCCATCTGGAGCATTTGCTCGCGGCTCTCGGCAAGTGCAGGAGGTACGCGGCGGCGATACCGTCGAATGGCCAATGCGCAGGCGGCGAAGAAGCTTGCGGATGCTGGCTGGCCTTACCGCCCCTGCGCTGACTCTTGCATTCTGTGC
>DASQBH010000127.1:0-2257 GCA_035635315.1 Longimicrobium sp. | reverse complement strand
CCGCTCGCCAGGGACAGGCGAGCGGCCGCGGTGCGAAGTGCGTGCAGCGATCCGGCTTACATCGCCGCCGGAACGATCCCGAAGTCGTCGATGATGACGTTGAGGTTGTGGTTCACCCGCAGGCCCACGATGCCGTCGGTGTTCAGCATGGGCACGCGGGGGATGTTGGCCACCTCGGTGTCGTTCACCAGGAACCGCGCGCCCGCCGGGCTCGCTTCGATGGCCAGCGTGTTGGTGGCCTTGCCGTCGGCGCCGGGGCGCTGCACGGCCGAGTGCTCCGTCCAGTCGAACAGGGTGTGGGTCTCCGTGCCGGCGCGGTGCTTTACCATGAACTTGCCGTCCTGGCGCACCAGGAAGTACAGGTAGTCCTGGTTCTCCGCCTCCAGGTTCCTGCCGCCCGCGATCAGCCCGTATCCCTCCGGGTGCTCCGACGTCCCGTTCTGCACAAAGGTGCCCTGCGCGCGGTAGGCGCCGGTGGCGGTGTTGGACGGGTTGTAGAAGATGGCGGCGGGGCCCAGGATGGCGTGCAGCCGGCCGTCCATGTCCATGAAGTGCACCGGCTGCGTGCTCGCCGGACGGTCCAGCCGCGTGACCCATCCCGCCGGCGGGCCGTGCGCTTCGCCGTGCTGATGCCCGCCCTGCTGTGCACCGTGCTGATGGCCGCCCTGCTGCGCGCCGCCATGGTTGTGCTGCGCCGCCGCCGGCACCGCCACGAGCAACGCCGCCGTAAGAATGATCCCGCGCATTGCGCTTCTTCTCCGTGTCTGTCGCGTGTGGATGGCCGGAGACTCCCGGCAGCCTTCTAACCTATGCAACGCGCCCGCGAACGCAATCATCCAGGGATGAGCGGCGGATGAAAAGCAGTTCCATCCAGATCCCGGTAAGACTGCTGTACGCAGAGCACCAGAGCATCGGAGGACGAAGCGCGCTCTCCGATGCTCCGATGCTCTGTGTGATGCTTTTTCGTTCTGTTTCCGGAGTCGGCGTCGGCGGAGATCCGGAACCCAGAGCGGATCAGAAGGGCAGGGGAAACATCAGCAGAAAGCCGTTGATCATCAGCAGCGCGCCGATGACGCCCAGGCCGATGGAGATGTACAGAACCTTGCGCGACAGGGCCAGGATGGCCACGGAGCCCAGCACGATGGCCAGCTGGAGCGCCACTTCGCTGTAGTCGAAGTTGCTGTCCTGCGCGCCGGCGCGCTCGCGCAGCGTCTCGTAGCTGCGGGCCTGGGCGCTCAGCTGCTTCTTGCCTTCACCGCGCAGGGAGTCGCCGGGGGCGGCCGGGTCCGGCTCGTCGTCGTAGCGGGCGACGGTGGCCCTGTACGTGTCCACCTTCTGCTGCAGCGCCGACCGCACCTGGGGCGAGAGCCCCGGGTCGGCCAGCTGTACCTCCAGCTCGTCCGCCGCCAGCCGGTACTGCGTCTGGCGGACGTTCTTGGCCTGAAAGAACGCCCAGGTGTCGCTGGCCTTGATGTTGTTGTGGATCATGTCCTCGGCCACGTTGCCGCCGCCCAGGCTGCCCACGGCCAGCAGCATGGCCAGCAGGGCGATGAGCAGCGCCGCGCGGTCGCGGAACTTGTCGTCTGCCTCGTGCACCGCCCGCTCTTCGCGGATTTCGCTGATCAGCTCCGCGGCATCCGTTGCTTCCATGTGTGTCTGGGGTGTGGCGTGGGGATGGGAAACGGCTGGCGTGTTTCGGGAATACTGCGACGGCGGGATGTATCACCCGGCGCGCTGATTCTAAGGATCCTCAGCCATCCCGCAACCCCAATCCACATTTTTACGAAACTGGACGACGGACGGCCCGCGCACTCCATACCCCGATCCTGACCCTCTCGTGCACCTGTCCGCGACTCGCTCTGACGTCGCTACCGGCTCGACTCCAGCCGGTTTGATTCGCGGAAACTTGCCGCCGCCTCCTCCCAGCGCCCCTGGCCGGCCAGCACGTTTCCGAGCTGCATGTGGTACCTGGGCTCGTCCGGGTCCAGGCGAATGGCTTCGCGGATGCTGCGTTCCGCCCCGACGTAGCGTTGTTGCTGGTAGAGCGCCAGCGAGAGACCCAGGTGGCCCGCCACACTGTCCGGCTCCAGCCTGACGGCGGCGCGCAAGCTCGGTTCAGCCTCCTCGAAGCGCTCGAGTGACACCAGCGCCAGTCCAAGCTGGACGTGCCATTCGGCGTCATCCGGATCCAGCAGGATCGCCTTGCGCAGCCATTCCGTGGCTTCTTCGTGACGCTTTTGCGCGTTCAGAAACAGCC
>DASQBH010000126.1:0-11749 GCA_035635315.1 Longimicrobium sp. | reverse complement strand
ATCCCCCGCGAGCGCCGCTACGCCATGGGCCTCACCGACGGCCTGGTCCGCCTCTCCTGCGGCGTCGAGGACGTCGAGGACCTCATCGCCGACCTGGACCAGGCCCTCGCCCACGTCTGACCGGCGCAATCGAGGTAGATGTGAAAGCCGCTCCGGAGCCCGTGCTCCGGAGCGGCTTCGTCGTTTCACCCTGTGGACGCGCTCTCCACAAGTGGAGTGCGTCCGGGTCCTCCCGCGCGGGCCCACTTCCCGACACAGCACGCGGCCTGTTGATCCGGAATGCCTCCGCGCGTATCATCCGGCTTCCGAGCGCGTGTACCTGCGGAGATGGGGCATCGGTTGAAGATCCTGGTGGTGGGCAACGGGGGGCGCGAGCACGCGCTGCTGTGGAAGCTGCGGCGCGACGCGCCGGAGGCGGAGCTGTTCGTCACCAGCGCCAACGGGGGGATGCAGGGGCTGGCCACCTCCGTCCCGCTGGCCCCGGGCGAGCTGCAGGCGATCGCCGGCTGGGCGGAGCAGAACGCCATCGACCTCACCGTCGTGGGCCCCGAGGCGCCGCTGGCGGAGGGAATCGTGGACCACTTCACCAGCCACGGCCTCTGCGCGTTCGGCCCCACCAGGGCCGCCGCGCAGATCGAGGCCTCCAAGGCGTTCGCCAAGGGCGTGATGCAGCGGCACGGCATCCCCACCGCCGCCTTCCAGGTGTTCGACGACCGCGCCGCCGCCGAGGCGTACGTCCGCGAGATCGGCGGCCCGGTGGTCGTCAAGGCGTCGGGCTTGGCCGCCGGCAAGGGCGTCGTGGTCTGCGACGACACCGCGCAGGCGCTCGCCGCCGTGGCGGAGATGATGGAGCACGCCGCGTTCGGCACGGCGGGGGCGCAGGTGGTGATCGAGGAGCGGATGACGGGCGAGGAGCTGTCCGTCTTCGCCCTCACCGACGGCGAGAACGTCGTCACGATGCTCCCCGCGCAGGACCACAAGCGCGTGGGCGAGGGCGAGACGGGGCCCAACACCGGCGGGATGGGCGCGTACGCCCCCGTCGCCCTTGCCACGCCGGAGCTGATGGCGCGGGTGGAGGCCGAGATCCTGCGCCCCACCGTCGCCGCCATGGCCGCCGAGGGGCACACCTTCCGCGGCCTCCTCTACGCCGGCCTCATGCTCACCCCCGACGGACCGAAGGTGGTGGAGTTCAACGCCCGATTCGGCGATCCGGAGACGCAGGTGGTGCTCCCCCTGCTCCGCTCCTCGCTGCTGGTCCCCATGCTGGCCATCGCCCGCGGCGAGTCCATCGCCGGCACCACGCTGGAGTGGAATCCCGGCGCCGCCGCCACCACCGTCCTCGCCTCCGGCGGCTACCCGGGCGACTACCCCACCGGCGTCCCCATCCACATCCCCCCGGAGGTGGAGCGGATGGACGACGTCGTCCTCTTCCACGCGGGAACCAAGCAGACGGAGGAGGGCGCGCTGGTCACCTCCGGCGGCCGCGTGCTCGCCGTCACCGCGCTGGCGCCAACCGTCGCCGAGGCGGCGGAGCGCAGCCGCGCGGCGGCGGAGCGGATCACGTACGAGGGGCGGCACTATCGCCGGGACATCGGCTGGCGCGAGGCCGCGCGGGCGGGGGCCCATGCCTGAGCTCCCGGAAGTCGAGACCATCGTCCGCGACCTGGCGCGCCTCCTTGCCGGGTCCACGATCAAGAAGATCGAGGTGCTGCGGCCGGACCTGATCGAGGACGACACGCCGGAGGGCTTCGCCGCGAAGATCAGGGGGCGCAAGATCCGCGGCGTCACCCGCCGGGCCAAGAACATCGTGATGGACCTGGGCGGCGACCGGCTGCTGGTGAACCTGGGGATGACGGGGCGCCTGCTCGTCACCCGCGCGAAGGACGAGGAGCCTACGCACCTGGGCGTGCGGCTGACGCTGGACAAGGGACGCGAGCTGCGCTACCACGACGTGCGCCGCTTCGGCCGCCTGTGGACCATGACGGACGACGCGTGGCAGGCGTGGGACGGCAAGCTGGGCGTGGAGCCGCTCTCCGACGACTTTACCACGGAGTGGCTGCAGGGGGCGGCGGCGCGCTCGAAGGTGGCGGTGAAGACCTGGCTGATGGACCAGGCGCGTGTGGTGGGCGTGGGAAACATCTACGCCAGCGAGGCGCTCTTCCGCGCGAAGGTCGACCCGCGGCGGCCGGCGAACACCCTGTCCGCCAAAGAGCTGGCGCGCGTGCGCGACGGCGTGCGGCAGGTGCTGACGGAGGCCATCGAGCACCGCGGCACCACCTTCCTGGACTATCGCGACGCGAGCGGCGAAGAGGGTGCCTTTGCGGCACGGCTCAAGGTGTACGACCGCGAGGGACAGACGTGTGGTGTGTGTGGCGGCACCGTCCAGCGCCTCGTCCAGGGAGGTCGCTCCACGTTCTTTTGCCCATCGTGTCAGCGCTAGAGGAGCGCTGTAGCCCAGTTTTGCGCCACCGCGCGCATTGAATGCTGGTTTTTTTCGCGAGGTGCATTATTATTCACTCATCCTGCTCCATTCATCCGACCCGCCCCTGCGCTCCTCCGAACTGCCCATACCATGCAAGCACGAAAGTTCCGCGTTCCCCAGCGTAAGACCCAGCGCCGCTGGCGCGTGCCCCCCGCGCTCAAGCGGGGTGACGAGATCTTTGAAGGCCTTGGCGTGCTGGACGAGGTGTCCGGCGAAAGAGGGCTGGTGCTGTGGCAGTCGCTTCGCGACGCGCTTCTGTGGGCAGACGCACAGGACGACGAGCGCACCGCGCTCTTCTCGTCCGACGCCGAGCGTACCCGCATGGCCATGATCCTGGCGGCGCAGCCGGCCCCGGAGCTTGAAGAGCCGATGTCGGTGCTGGCGCGGATGCTGGGCGAGCCCACGCGGATCTCTGAGGAGATGGTCGCGCTGGCGTGCCGGCGCATCTCGCAGTGGAGCGACGACGAAGGACTGCTCGCGACGGCGCTGGCCTTTGCGCAGGCCGCCGCCACGGTGACCCCGGGCGACGCCGGCGCGGCGTTCGCCGTCGGCAAGCTGGCCCGCCGCCGCGCCGAGTACGCGCGGGCCGAGACCTGGTTCCGCCGCACCATCGCCCTGGCGCGCCAGATCGGCGACTGGGCCACGTACGCGCAGGCGTTCATCGGCCTGGGCAGCCTGTACATGCAGCGCGGCAACCTCCCGGGTGCCCGCCGCTTCCTTGTGCGTGCTGTCCGCGCCGCCCAGCGCAACAGCCTTCACTCGATCGAAGGCTCTGCCTTGCACGACCTGTTCGGTGTAGCCGTCGAGGCAGGGCGTACAGACGAGGCCCGGCAGTTGGCCCGCGCGGCGTTCAACGCCTATGGCCCGCAGAGTTCCGCCCTGCCTCGTCTCGCCCAGGACATCGCCTACTGGTGGATCACGGAGGGGTACTTTGCCCGCGCGCTCCCGGTGCTGAACTCCGTCCTGCCGCACCACCCTCAGCCGTTTGACCGTCTGACTGTCCTCGGAAACATCGCGCGCGCAGCCGGTGGCCTGGGAGATCGCGAGACCTTTCGCGATGCCTGGGATCAGTGCCACGACCTGCTGGACAGCTCCGCTGTGGACGAACGCGCTGCCCAGGGCCTGCTCGACCTGGCCCACGGCGCGGCGAGCCTCTCCCTCTGGGACAAGGCAGAGCTGGCCGCACGGGAGGCGCTAGACATCGGTTCGCGGCGTTCGCAAGCCAAGATCCGGCTGACCGCTGAAGCGCTGATCGAGTCGGTGCGACACCATCGGGCGTTGGAAGTGCACAAGCGCGTTCAGCCCGACACAGCCGCTGCCGCTGAGGCGCAGTTCGCCGAAGAGCTCGTCCGGTCCCTGCAGACCGCTGGATCGGCCTGAGGCATCTCAAAAACGTACACGGGAAAGGGCGCGGCTGATACCGCGCCCTTTCTTCGTTTCCCACCTTCGGGCTGCGGCCGATATGGGGCGTATCGAGCCCAATGCATGGGCGAAGAACCCTCGCCCATGCATTACATCAGACCCGATCGAATGTCGGACGTCGCCTGAAATCAGCGCCCGACCCCCGATCCCACCAGCCCGCCGTCGTCCACCACGGGGAGCACGGGGGTAGGCGTGGTGGTGGTCTCGTTCTCCTGCAGCGTTGCCGCTGATTCAGGCGCGCGGAGCGCCGCGTCGGGGGCGGTCGGGTCGGTGGAGCAGGCGGCGGCAGTCACGGTGACGGCCACGGCAAGCAGACAGCGCTTGATCTTCATGGGTTCCTCCATTGCGGGGCGAATAGGCCGGGGATCTGGAGAGCAAGATAATGCGTTCTTGTCGTTTTGACCACGCCTTGGGAGCATTTTAACGCTCTCTTCGCGACCTAACACCCCTTACCCATTGCGCCACCAGCAGCTACCCACATCGTAGTGAATCAAGGAATACTGCTACGGAGCCACAATATGATATAAACATTTCACGCCTTACAAAGCCAAAGTTTGCACTGTTGGCGCCTCTGACCGCGCCCGGATTTCGCGCCAGGTCTCAAAGATCAGAACAGCTCCCTTTCGCTTGCGGTCACCGCGCGCTACCTTGGGCTCGGCTTCGGCTTTTGTTCACCGCCGCGCGTTCCACGATCCTTGAAGTCCATCCCTGCGCACCCGCTTCGCGCGCTCGCCCGAGAGGCCCGCAACATCCCCGGCGTGTACCGCATGCTGGGACCCGACGGCGAAGTGCTGTACGTGGGCAAGTCCAAGAGCCTGCGCACGCGCCTGCTGTCGTACTTTCGCGCGCGCCGCGGCGACAAGCAGCACCGCATCATCAACGAGTGCCACACGCTCGCCTGGGATTACGAGCCCAGCGAGTTCGCCGCGCTGCTGCGCGAGCTGCAGATGATCAAGCGGTTCCGGCCGCGGATGAACGTGCAGCACAAGCGCGACGGCCGGTACTCGTTCCTCAAGCTGGCCCTGGGCAAGGCGCCGCGCCTGTTCGTGGTGGGCGCGGTGTCGGACGACGCGGCGGCGTACTACGGCCCCTTTCGCGGCGGCAAGCGCATCCAGGAGGCGGTGCGCGAGCTGAACGACCTGCTGGGGCTGCGCGACTGCCCCCAGGCCACGCCCATCCGCTTTGCCGACCAGCCGGACCTGTTCTCGTTCGAGCACGCCCCCCGCTGCCACCGCGCGGAGCTGCGCCTGTGCCTTGGGCCCTGCGCCGCACGGTGCAGCGAGGGCGAGTACAACGCGCGGGTGGAGCTGGCGAAGGCGTTTTTGAACGGACACGCCGACGAACCCACCCGTTGGCTGGAGCAGCGGATGAACGCCGCCGCCGACCGCTGGGAGTTCGAGTACGCGGGGCTGCTGCGCGACCGCCTGCACCGGCTGGAGCACCTGCGCGACGAGTTCGCCCGGCTGCGCGAGGCGCTGGACAGCCTGACCTTTGCCTACCGCGTCCCCGGGGTGGACGGCGACGACCGCATCTACCTGGTGCGCCGCGGCACCGTCCGCGCGACGATCTCCGTACCGCGCACGGCGGCGGAGAAGCGGCGCCTGGCGCGGCTGTGCGAGGAGCACTTCGGCCGGCCGGAGCACCAGGAGGCGCTCGTCCAGCGGCACCAGGTGGACGAGATCCTGCTGCTGGCGCGCTGGTTTCGCGCGCGCCCGCAGGAGATGGAAAACACCACACCGCCCGCCCGCGTGGAAGCGCTGCCGCTGAGCGCGTAATCCCACGGCACAGCCGTTGCGCCCGCCCCGCGCATCCGGGGCACGCTTTCCCCACGCCGCTGACCTACGACGGAGCCGTTGATGCGGACCGCCTTCCGCTTTTTCGTTCTGAGTTCGCTCTTCTCCGCCTCCCTTGCCGCCTGCGGGCGCGGGGAGGGCGGCCGCCGCGCCGATGCCGATTCCACCCAGGTGGTCGACAGCGCCCGCATCATCTACGGCGCCACCGGAGCCGACAACGTGCGGGTGGTGCCGGTGGAGATCGAGATCGTCGGCCTTCCCGCCGGGTGGGAGGGGATGAAGGTCGCCGCGCTCTCCGACTTTCACCTGGGGATGTGGGCGGGAAACACGGCCACGGCGCGCGCGGCGGTGCAGCGGGCGGTGGCGGAGCAGCCGGACGTGTTCGTGCTGCTGGGCGACTACGTGTCGCGCGGGGCTGACTACGCCGCGCTGGAGCAGGTGCTGGCGCCGCTGCGCGGAAAGCCGGTGTTCGCCGTGCTGGGCGACCGCGACATGCTGGAGCGCTCCGACGAGCCCGACAGCACCGCCATCCGCACCCGCGAGGCGCTGCGCCGGGCAGGCGTGCAGCTGCTGGAGAGCCGGCGTGCCCCCTTCATCCGGCGGCGCGACACGGCGTACATCGCGGGGATCGATCCGTATACGGCGCGGCGGCCGGACTGGCGGCGCGCGGAGATCTTCGGCGGCATTCCGGGGGGCGGCAGAACGCCGCTGGTGCTGGCGCACATGCCCGTCGCCGCCGTCACGCTGCCCACGGACAAGTATCCCGCCGTGCTCAGCGGCCACACCTTCTGCGGGCAGGTGGAGGTGCCGGGGACGCCGCGGCTCACCTGGCTGAACACCGAGGTCTTTCCCGGCACGGCGAACCCCGCCTCCACGCGCATCTACCGGGTGCGCGGCAGCACGCTCTTCGTGACCTGCGGACTGGGATTCGGATACGTTCCCGTGCGCTTTGGCGCGGCGCCGGAGGTGGCGTTGATCACCCTGCGCGGCGTGGGAGGCGAGGAGGAGGCCGATTCCGCCCAGGCCCCCGCCGGCGTGAACGTCGATTCGCTCATCCAGACCTTCACCCCCGACACCACCGGCCGCGCCCAGCCCGACACCGCCGCCGACGGCTGAAAGGTCGGGCAGCCGAACAAATCGAGGGCGGGGATCATGCCGATCCCCGCCCTTCGTCGTTGTCGCCAGTCCCGTAAAAGATAAGCCTCACACAGAGTTAACAGAGTCAACAGAGTTGTTTCTACCGTCCCTCTCAGCTCTCCGGATGGGCAGGGATTCCGGGGACAGGCACGAAAAAACTCCGCTAACTCTGCTAACTCTGCGTGAGGAATTTTCTTTAGAAGCGCGCCTCATCACGGAGCCATCGGAGCCGGCACGACCGAACTCCGTTAACTCCGTGTGAGGCGTATCCCTGTCAGCGCGTGCTCTGCGCGGCGGAACGAGGAGGCGTCTGGCACGCGGGCCACGAGCCGGGCTGCCCCGTCTGCTGGTTCACCGGGAACTCGGTGATGCGGTCGCGCGGCATCAGCTCCGGCTCCTGGTCCGCCAGGTAGACCAGCATGGCCACCATCAGCGCGTTCCGCCGCACGTCGTCGAACGAGATCTTGTCGTACGTGTCGCGGTTGGTGTGCCACGTGTAGGTGCCGTAATCCCACGAAAGCGAGCCCAGCCCGAACGCCGGCGCGCCGTGGCAGACGAACGAGGCGTTGTCCGATCCGCCGCCGCTGGGCGCGCCCGGGTCGGCGATGTTCACGCTGTCCGTCACCATCGGCGGCATGGCGGCCAGCCAGCGGCGGAAGATGGGTGCCGCGCCCGTGAAGCCCTGCATGGAGATGTTGCGGATGCGCCCCGTGCCGTTGTCCTGGTTGAACAGCGCGTGCAGCCCGCGCACGATCTCCGGGTGGTCCTCCGCGAACGCGCGCGAGCCCACCAGCCCCTGCTCCTCGCCGCTCCAGTGGCCCACCACGATCGTCCGGTTGGGCCGCGGATACACCTCGCTGAGGATGCGCATGGCCTCCATCATCACGATGGTCCCCGTGCCGTTGTCCGTGGCGCCCGACGAGCCGTCCCACGAATCGAAGTGGGCGCTGAGCATGATGTACTCGTCCGGCTTCCGCGCCCCGCGCACCTCGGCGATGGTGTTGCTGACGGGCGTCTCCTCGCCGGTGAACTCGGCGCGGGCGTCCATCCGCAGCGTGGGGTTGTCGCCGTTCGCCGCCAGGCGATAGACGAGGCCGTAGTCCTCACAGCTCAGGTCCACCGTGGGCACCGTGCGCGTGCGGGCGTTGAAGATCTTGTCCACGCCCCACCCCGCCGACCACAGGTTGGTCAGGATGCCCACGGCGCCCGCCTGCTCCAGCGCGACGGGCAGGTCGCGCGCCGCCAGCCCCGTGCGCGCGACTCGCTGCGTCCACGCCTGGGTGGCCGCCGTGCGCTGCTCGCTGAAGCGCTGAAAGTCTGCCGCCACCGACCACTTCTGCCAGTTCTCGTCCGGGCGGCAGGTGGGCGGGGCAAAGCTGATCATCACGAACTTGCCGCGCGCGTTGGGCAGCCAGGCGCGAAACGCCAGGGAATCCGCCACGTCGGGAAGGATGACGACGCCGGCCTCCACGGGCGCGGTGGTGCCGGGGCTCCACGCCAGCATCATCGACTCCAGCGTGCGCACGCGCGGGGTGAGCAGGTCCACGTGCGTGTAGCCGCGGTTCCACCCGCGCCAGGTGCCGTAGCGCTCGTTGCGCGCCGTGATCCCCCACTCGCCGTACTTGCGGACCACCCAGTCCTGCGACGCGAACATCCCCGGCGACGCCGTAAGCCGCGGCCCCAGCGAGTCCAGCAGCGCCTGCGCCATCGGCTCCAACTGCGAGCGCTGCGTCCCCTCTTCCCATATGCCGCGCAGCACGGCGTCGCTGGTGGCCCACTCCGGCTGCGCCTGCAGCGGCGCGGCGGCCAGCGCGGCCGCGCCCATCGCCCACAATGCGAGTTTCTTCATCCCAGTCTCCGGGTGTGAATGCCGGGCTGTTCCCGGCGGCGGGTCGTTCCGCGCGCAATCTACGGCTGCGCCCGCGGGAAATGCGAGTTTTTTAGCAGGCGAGGATCGGCCTGCGCCATCCGCCATCATCGGCCGATCCCCTACAGGTCGATGGGCGTGAACGGCGAGAACGGGCGCTGCGCCTCCGGCAGATTCGCCAGCGTCTCGTAGTCGCATACCTCGGCAAAGCGGCCCCACATCGCCTGCACGCTGGGATTGTGATGCGCGCCCTCCACCGCTTCGGCCGAGGTCCACTCGAAGACCTCGATGACGCAGCCGTCCGCCGCACGCATCACCAGCGGCGGGCGCGCGGTCGCCATCCCCTCCGCGCGGAGGACGGGGACGTGGCCGCGCACCAGCTCCAGCAGGTCGGCTTCGCGCCCGGGCTTCGGGCGGTAGACGACGATCACCATCTGCCCCATCGCCTCCTCCTTATCCGCCGATGGTCCTTCCGGCCGGCTGGCAGGCGGGCCAGCGGCCGGGCTGCCCGGTCGCCGCGTCCGCGGGCAGGTCCGTCCGCACGGTGCGCGGGACGCGCCGCGGGTCTTCCGACGCCAGGTACGCCAGCATGGCCAGCATGACCGCGTTCCGGCGCAGGTCGGGAAAGACCAGCTTGTCGTACGTGTCGCGGTCGGTGTGCCAGGTGTAGGTGCCGTAATCCCACGATCGGGAGAGCAGCCAGAACGCCGGCGCGCCGTGGCAGACGAACGACGAGTGGTCGCTGGACCCCGCGCTGGGCATCCCCGGCGCGTCCAGCTGCACCCCCTCCGTCAGCTCCGGCGGCAGGCGGCCCAGCCAGCGGCGCCAGAACGGCTCCGCCTCGCTGAACCCCTGCAGGGAGATGCGCTCGATGCGCCCCGTGCCGGTGTCCTGGTTCAGCAGCGCCTGCAGCCCCGCGACGACCTCCGGATGGTCCTCCGCGAACGCGCGCGAGCCGTTGAGCCCCTGCTCCTCGCCGCTCCACAGTCCGACGACGATCGTCCTCCGCGGCTGGGGATAGACGCGGCGGAGGATGCGCATGGCCTCCATCATCACCACCGCGCCGCTGGCGTTGTCCGTGGCTCCCGAGGCCCCGTCCCACGAATCGAAGTGCGCGGAAAGGACCACGTACTCCTCCGGCAGCCCGCGCCCGCGCACCAGCGCCACCGTGTTCGCCGCCTGCGCCTCGCCCGTGTACTCCGCGCGCGCGTCCACGCGGATCGCAGGCCCCTGCGCGCGCTCCGCCAAGCGCGAAAGGAGGCCGTAGTCCTCGCACGCCACGCTCAGCACGGGGACGGCGGGCGTCATCGCCATGTGGACGTACGACGTTCCCCATCCACCCGTCCACTCCGTCGTCAGCACCCCAGCGGCGCCCGCTTCGCCAAGGACGTGGATCAGCTGCCACGCCTCCATCCCCGTCCGCGCCCGGCGCCGCGCCCAGGCGCTGTCCGCCTGCGCCACCTCGCGCGCCAGGCGCTGCAGCGTTTCCGGCCGCGCCCACTGTTGCCAGTTCTCCGTGGGACGGCAGGTGACCGGCGCCGCGTCCACCAGCACAAAGCGGCCGCGCACCGTCGCCAGCCACGCCGCGAACGCCGCAGAATCCGCCACCTCGGGGAGCGGGACCACGTCCCCCGTCACCGCGCCGGCGGTGCCGCGCGAGTACGCGAGCAGCCGCGCCTCCAGCGTACGCGTCCGCGGCTGGACGAGGTCCACGTGCGCCGTCCCGCGCCGCCAGCCGATCCAGGTGCCGTACGGCTCCACACGCGCCTCGGCCCCCCATCCCGCCAGCTGCGCCGCCACCCACGCGTGCGCCGCCTGCTGCCCGGGCGACCCCGTGAGCCGCGGACCGATGGAGTCCGTCAGCGCCTGCGCCAGCGGCTCCAGCTGCGACCGCTGCATCCCCTCGTCCCAGATGGCGCGCAGCACGCGGTCGTCCGTCGTCCACCCCTGCTGGGCGGCGGCGGAACCGGCGGAGAGCGCGCAAAAAGAAAGCGCCAGCAGCGCGCTTTTCCGGCAGATCACGGGCACGGGATTCAGGACTCTCGGGGGATGAGCGAGACGAGGCGCGCTTCGACGGTGCCGTTCTCGATCTCCGCGATCGCGACCGTCACGGGGTCCTTGAAGCGGCGCGGCCCCGCGCTGCCGGGATTGACGGCGAGCGTGGGGCCAACCTGCTGGATGAGCGGCCGGTGCGAGTGGCCAAAGACGACGAGCCCCGCGTCCGGATGCGCCGCGGCCACCTTCTGCGGCGTCGGCGAGCCGAACTGCATCCCGTGGACGACGGCGATCCGCACGCCGCCCAGCTCCAGCCGCGCCACCTCGGGCACGCGGGCGCGGATATCCATCCCGTCCACGTTCCCCCACACCGCCGTCACCGGCGCGATGGCGGCCAGTTCGGTCAGGATGTCGGGATCGCCCACGTCGCCCGCGTGAAGGATGTGCTCCACGCCCTCGAACGCCTCGAAGACCTGCGGGCGCAGCAGGCCGTGCGTGTCGGAGATGATGCCGATCTTCATCCCGCCAGCTACCGCAGGAAGGAAACCATCAGAGCCGCACCACCATTTCGCCCGTGCGGTGAGCGCCGTACCGGCCGTCGGCCTCGGGGACGAACTGCCACCAGTGCAGCCTCGCCTCCTTGCTCCCCGGCTGATACAGCTCGATCTGCGCGTACTCGATGCGTACCGTCTCTCCGGGCTCGAGCCCCGGGCACTCCGCCGGCGACGTGCACGGCGCCCACGAGGCCAGGGCCTCGGCGTTGACGATCATGTAGTGGACCGGCTCGTCGTCCTGGTTGGTGATCTTGAGCGCGGACGCGCCGTCCGGCTCCACCCGCACCGCGTACGACGGATCGAAACCCGCGGGATCACCCGTGCAGCCGGCCAGCAGCACCGCGGCGAGCGCGGGAAAGAATCGCTTCAGCATGGCACCCTCTCCTGAATTTCGATGGCGACGTCCCCTGCCGATTGAATCGGCCCGTCCTACGCCCCCGAAAACGCCCCACCGAACCCGATGCGGACAGCCCCACCCGTTCACCCGTTCACCCGTTCA
>DASQBH010000125.1:0-5066 GCA_035635315.1 Longimicrobium sp. | reverse complement strand
GGCGGCATCGTCGCGCTGGGCGTGGGTACGGGCTTGGGCGGCTTCTGGAGCGTGTTCGCGCAGGGGTGGGAGGAGCGGCAGTCGCGCAAGGTCATCCACCGCCTTCCCGCATCCCTCTCCCCCACCGGGCGCGAGGTGGCCATCCGCCGCTGGCACGTGCAGGGCGCGCGGCTGGCGGAGGCGGACGGCGGCGAGATCGGGCTGCGCATCCCCGACATCGACCGCGAGAAGCGCAAGACGGACGGCTGGGGACGCCTCAAGTTCGGCACGGGGACGGAGCTGCTGGTTCCCGGCGACCAGGCGCGGCTGGTGCTGAGCCGCGCCATGGTGGCCGTCAACAAGAAGGGCGCCTCGCGCGACCGCGTGGGCGACGCCGTCCGGCTGATCGAGCACGCGCGCTCCGCGGAGGACTACCTGCGACAGGCGGCGGCCCGGGGCGGCGTGCTGGGCAAGCGCGAGGGGATGGAGAAGCAGCAGCTCACCCCCGTGGGCGCGCTGGCGCTGGAGATGGCGCTGCACGACGAATCGGAGCGCCGCGCCATGCAGGGCGAGCTGTCCGCGCTGGAGGCGGCGTGGCGCCAGGCGGAGGAGATCGCCGAGATCGCCGACGCGCTGCCGGACGTTCCCGCGCCGGAGCCCCCGCGCATCATCGGCGCCTGAGCCGCGGAGCCATCCCATGTACCGCAGCTGCATCTTCTGCTCGGCGCCGCTGGGGTCGAACGATTCCGTCGAGCGGTTTCCCGTGGGGCGCAGCCTGGCGTTCGACGCGGCGAAGGGGCGGCTGTGGGCCGTCTGCGGAACGTGCGCGCGGTGGAACCTGGCGCCGATCGAGGAGCGGTGGGAGGCGATCGAAAGCGCCGAGCGCCTGTTCCGCGATACGCACGCGCGCGTGCAGCACGAGAACATCGGCATGGGCAGGCTGCGGGACGGAACCCGGCTGGTCCGCGTGGGCCAGGCACTCGCAGGCGAGCTGGCGGCGTGGCGCTACGGCGACGCGCTGGTGCAGCGGCGGAGGCGGTATCTGCGGGTCGCGGCGCCGCTGGGGACGCTGGGTGCGCTCGGCTGGCTCGTCTTTGTCCCCGGGGCGGGGATCCTGCCGGCCACGGGGATGGCGGCGATCGTGGCCGGCGGCCTGGGCCGGTGGATCTGGACCGTCGCGCGCGGCACCCAGCCGGTGATGCGCCTTACTCCGCGCGACGCCGACATCCCCGTCGCGTTGTCGGTGTTCCCGGAGCACCTGCAGGGCGCGCGGATGGTGGTGACGGACGATGGCGGGATCGGCGTGCGCATCACCGGGCTGCGGCACCGCCACGAGTGGTCGCGGGCCGGCGGAGCGCGGGTGGTCGACATCCCCACTCTCCTTGCCGGCGCCCCCGCGCGGCACCTGCTGAGCCGGGCGATGGTGGTCGCGAACCCGCGCGGCGCACGGCGCGACGCCGTGCTGGAGGGGGTGGAGCGGATCGCCGCCGCCGGGACGCCGGAGGACTACCTGCGCGCCGCCGCCCGCGACGGATACGTGCTGATGCCGCAGGGCGAAGCACCCGTTTCGCCGCTGGGAGAGATCTTCGAAACGGCCCCCGCATCTCTCCTGGCGCTGGAGATGGCGCTGCACGAGGAGACGGAGCGCCGCGCGTTGCACGGCGAGCTGGCGATGCTGGAGGGGATGTGGCGCGAGGCGGAGGAGATCGCGTCCATCGCCGACGCGCTGCCGGACGTTCCGCCGCCGGACCCGCCGCGCATCATCGGCGGCTGAGCCGCGGAGCGATCCCATGTACCGCAACTGCATCTTCTGCTCGGCGCCGCTGGGATCGAACGATTCCGTCGAGCGTTTTCCCGTGGGCCGCTCGCTGGCGTTCGACGGGCAGAAGGGGCGGCTGTGGGCCGTCTGCCCCAGGTGCGCGCGGTGGAACCTGGCGCCGATCGAGGAGCGCTGGGAGGCGATCGAGGACGCCGAGCGCCTGTTCCGCGACACGCGCCTGCGGGTGCAGAGCGAGAACATCGGACTGGCGAAGCTGCGGGATGGGACGCGGCTCATCCGCATCGGCGATGCGCTTCCGGGTGAGCTGGCGGTGTGGCGGTATGGCGATCAGTTGGTGCGCCGCCGCCGCCACTACCTGATCGCCGGCGCGGCCACGGCGGCGGCCGGCGTGGCGCTGATCGGCGGCATCGTCGCACTCGGCGTGGGCACGGGCGTGAGCGTGCTCATGCACGCCGCCTCGGCCTGGCGCGCACACCTGGCCGGCGACGTGGCACTTCGGTACAAGCCCGGAAAGCTGCTCCCGGGCCAGGATGTGCGGCTGACCACGCGCGACTTTCGCCGGGCACGGCTGTCCTCGACGCCGCAGGGCCTGCAACTCGTGGTGGCCATGCAGGTGATGGAGCATGACGGAGTGGGGATCAGCTGGGTTCCCGGCGAGCGGCGGTTCGTTGGCCCGGTCGCCGAGTCCGTCCTGCGGCGCGCCATGGTTCACGTCAACAACAGCGGAGCCAGGCAGGCGCAGGTCGTCGGAGCCATGGACCTGCTGGCGGCGGATGGCACCGCGTCCGGCTATCTCCAGCGCGTCGCCGGGCGCCGCGATCGCCTGATGGACCCGGAGCTTCCCGCCCCGCTGCGCCGGGCGCGGTCGCTGGCGCTGGAGATGGCGCTGCACGACGAGACGGAGCGGCGTGCGCTGGAGGGCGAGCTGACGATGCTGGAAGCCATGTGGCGCGAGGCCGAAGGGATCGCCGCCATCGCTGACCGGCTGCCGGACGAGGTCGCGCCCGACCTGCCGCGCATCGCGGCGGAAGGCTGACGCGCGATGTACCGCAGCTGCATCTTCTGCTCGGCGCCACTGGGATCGAACGAATCGATCGAGCGCTTTCCCGTCGGCCGTTCGCTGGCGTTCGATGCGGAGAAGGGGCGGCTGTGGGCCGTCTGCCCGAAGTGCGCGCGGTGGAACCTGGCCCCCATCGAGGAGCGCTGGGAGGCGATCGAGGACGCCGAGCGCCTGTTCCGGGATACCCGGCTGCGGGTGCAGAGTGAGAACGTGGGGCTGGCGAAGCTGCATGACGGGACGCGGCTGATCCGGATCGGCGAGGCGCTCCCCGGCGAGCTGGCGGCGTGGCGCTACGGGCGTGAGATGCGGCGCCGTTTTCTGCGCGGCCGGGTGTGGGAGGCGCTCGTCGGGCTGGGGAGCGTGGCGCCGCTCCTGGCCAGCCTGCTGGGCCCCGCGGCTACGCTGCTGGGCGCCGCCGCGGTGCACGAGGAGATCCAGAAGGTTCGCCGCGCGGACCGTCTGGCGCACGTGGTCCCCGCGGCGGATTCGCCCACCGGGCGGCCGCTGCCGCTACGCTGGCGCGACGTGGCCGCCGTGCGCACCGCCCGCGGCCCCGGCGATACCCTGGCGCTCGAGGTGTGGCGGTGGCGCGGGATGCCGGCCTGGGCGCCTCACGTCGTGCTAGGCGGCGCCGCGGCCGGCGCGCTGCTGGGAAAGGCGATGGTACGCATCAACGGCGCGGGAGCGGACGATGCGCGCGTGCAGGGCGCGCTGGACGCCATCGTGCGGGTCGGCGGCCCCGGGATGCTGCTCGGCCGCGCGGCGATGGCCGGGTACGGCCTGGCCGCCCCCGACGTGAAGCTGGAGGATCCGCTCCCCCGCTTCAAGGAGGCGATCCTCGGGATCAAGCCCCGCGCCGAGATCGTGCCGCCGCTGCCGCGGATCGCGCCGCTGAGTGCCAATCCCAACCTGTCGCTGGCGGTGGAGATGGCGCTGCACGACGAACAGGAGCGCCGCGCGATGCAGGGCGAGCTGGCCGCGCTGCAAGCCATGTGGCGCGACGCGGAGGAGATCGCCGCCATCGCCGACCGGCTGCCGGATCTCGATGCCGAGCCGCCCCGTCTGAGCGCCTGAGGCTGGCGATGTACCGCAGCTGCATCTTCTGCTCGGCGCCGCTGGGATCGAACGATTCGATCGAGCGCTTTCCCGTGGGCCGTTCGCTGGCGTTCGACGCGGAGAAGGGGCGACTGTGGGCCGTCTGTCCGAAGTGCGCGCGGTGGAACCTGGCGCCGCTGGAGGAGCGCTGGGAAGCGATCGAGGACGCCGAGCGCCTGTTCCGCGACACCCGCATCCGGGCGCAGCGCGAGAACGTCGGGCTGGCAAAGCTGCCGGACGGCACGCGCCTCGTCCGCATCGGAGCGGCGCCTGCGGGTGAGATGGCCGTATGGCGCTACGGACGGGAACTGCGGCGCAGGCGGAACCAGATGTGGATGGCCACCACGGCTAAGGCCGTCGAGCCGCTGGCACTTTGGGGCGGTGCGATGCTGGTCGCCCCGCTACTGTTCCCACTGGTCAGCCTGCGCACCATGCTTGATCCGCAGTTCCAGCAGCTTGCGGGATTCCGGCAGGGACATCGGCTGGCGTACCGCGTGTCGCGGGAGCACTCACCAACGGGACGCGCCATCCACCTGCGGTGGCGAGAGCTCGCACTGGCGCGGACCGCCGTTGATGGCGAGGGACGCCTGACCGTCGAGCTGCTGATGGAATCGCCCGATCTGCCCCGTGGCCGGGAGCCGGTCGTGCTCATCGGCCCCGCGGCGGCCTCGGTCGCCGCCAGGGCACTGGTCAAGATAAACGGGGACGGCGCACGCGAGCGCGACGTGCGAGTGGTGCTGGACGAGATCGCCAGTATGGGAGGCACGGAGCCGTTCCTCCGAGAGCTTGCGGCCAGGCGGACGACCCTGAAGGTGCCGGGAATCGTCGACCAGCACCCCTTCGGCAGGCTCCTGGCATTCCGGACTCCACCTGTCCGCGCGCGGCACCTCCGGGCCCTGAGGGCCGACCCGATCTCGAACTATCCGATCGCCTCGCTGGCGCTGGAGATGGCGCTGCACGAGGAGACAGAGCGCCGCGCACTGGACGGGGAGCTGGCGATGCTGGAGGCGATGTGGCGCGACGCTGAGCAGATCGCCGCGATCGCCGACCGGCTGCCGGACGTCCCCGCGCCCGAGCCGCCGCGACTGGGTGCGGAGAGCTGACGGTGTACCGCAGCTGCATCTTCTGCTCGGCGCCGCTGGGATCGAACGA
>DASQBH010000124.1:0-4455 GCA_035635315.1 Longimicrobium sp. | reverse complement strand
ACGGAGGCACCACCTGGAGCACCGTGCGCACGGGCTCGGAAACCCTGGTGCGCGTCTGGGGCAATGACTCCACCGTGCTGGCCGTCGGGTGGACCCCGGACGTCGGCGTCATCCTGCGCTCGACCGACGACGGATTGAGCTGGGTCCCCGTTTTCAATGGGGCGGGCTTTCTGTCAGTGATCTGGGGCGAAGGCTCCACCATCCTGGTGGGAGGCGGCGGAGGCGTAATCCTTCGCTCCACGGACTGGGGCGAGACCTGGGTACAGGTCGCCATCCCGATGACCAGTTCGCTGTTGGACGCCTGGGGTGTGGGGAACACCGTGATCGCCACGGGCGGCTTTGGCACCGTCATCCGTTCCACGGACCTGGGCGCCACCTGGCACATGCTGCACAGTGGAGTGGAGCATTCCCCCTTCGGGATCTGGATGCCGGATGCCCAGAATGCGGTCCTCGTTGGCGAGGGCGGCCTGGTGATGCGGGGCACGCGCTGATCCCGGCGGGGCCTCTCCCCCACCCGGCCTTTCGCTGGTTCGCGGCGGCGGTGGACCCCTCCCCCAAACCGCGGGGGAGGGGTTTTCGTGCGCCGATGTTACGGTGCGCTTCGGCGGCTCCTGCGTTGTGACGGTTGGAAACCGCGGCTGGAATGTCACCAAGCCCGCCTGCACGGCGCCTGCACGGACCCGGTGGCCAAACCGATTCCGGGTGACGAGCGGAGGGGGCTCAACGGACGCAGACCCGCGCCACGCGTCAAATCTTCCCCTCTCCGCGCGTAGTTTGTGAGAGGGCTCTCGCTACCGTACCCGTCCGCACCAGCATGAATCCGACGATGATCCATCGAACGATGATCTTGCCGGCGCTCCTGATGCTTTCCGCCGCAGTGGGGGCCGCCGCGTGCACGGAGCCGCCGGCGACGGGCGAGGCCGGAGTGCGGAGCGAACCGACGGAGGCGCGGCTGGAGCTTCCGCAAACGCCGGCCGGTGCCGCGGCGCGCGGCTTCTTTGGCGCCTTCAACTCCAACGATCCGGAGCAGGTGCGCCAGTTTTGGCAGAAGTTCGGCGGACCCGATCCGGACCGGTCACAGGAGAAGCGCGTGCAGAGCTATCGAACCACCTATGCGCGGCTCGGTCTCCTGCGGCCCCTCTCCATCGACCCGTCGACCAGCACCGAGCTGGTGGTACGGGTGCACTCGGCCCTGGAGGGCGAGCTGGTCCTGATCTTCATCGTTGACCCGCAGCCGCCGTATCACGTAGAAGGCATCTACTTCGAGAAGCCCGATCCGTAGATCCGGATTCGCAGCGATCCGGACGACGCCGCACTGCGGACAAGGCCGCCTCCCCGCGCTCCGCAGCGCGATGCCGCAACACCCTGCCGATGTCCGGACGCCACCCAGGCGCGATCGAATTCTCCCTCCCCCGCGCAGTTTGCGGGGAGGGCCGGGGAGGGGGCCCCGCGCGCAGAGCGCCCCCGTAACCCTGCCTTCCCTACCACCCCCGGCCGAAGCGCGATCGAATTCTCCCCTCTCCGTGAGGAACGAACGGGGAGGGGCCGGGGGAGGGGCACCCCGCGGACGCAGTTCGATCCCAGCCAATCTGCCTTCCCCCGAAATCGGCCCCCCTCCGCCGCCGTGGCCCGCCGCGTGCCGGGCAACCCCGTGCATCGTATCTTCCGAAAAATCCGGCACGCGGACGGGGACACGCTCCAGCCGCCGCGCCGCACGCAACGGGACAGCCACGGCACATGCTCGTCATCCAGCCCGACGCAAAGGGAGCCCGCCTGGAGCGCGCCCTCCGCGACCGCATTCGCGGCGAGGTGCGCTTCGACGCCAAGTCGCGCCTGCTCTACAGCACCGACGCGTCGCTGTACCAGATCCTCCCCGTGGGCGTCGTCATCCCCCGCGACGCGGACGACGTGGCGAACGCGACGCGGCTGGCGGCGGAGCACGGCGTCCCCGTGCTCCCCCGCGGCGGCGGGACGGCGCTCGCGGGGCAGACCGTCGGCCCGGCACTGGTGCTGGACTTTGGCAAGTACATGAACCAGGTGCTGTCGATCGATCCGGACCGCCGCATCGCCAAGGTGCAGCCGGGGCTGCGGCTGGATCGATTGAACCGCATCGCCGGGAAGCACGGGCTGACGTTCGGGCCGGATCCGGCCACCATCCGCCAGTGCTGCCTGGGCGGGATGATCGGCAACAACTCGTGCGGCGCGCGCTCGCTGGTCTACGGCAAGACGGGCGACCACGTGCACTCGCTGGACTGCATCCTGGGCGACGGCGCCTCGGCGCACTTCGGGGCGGTGGATCGGGACGGGATCCCAACGATGGCGGGGGTGGAGGGCGAGCTGGCGCGGCGGGTGATGGCGCTGCTGGAGCCGGAGCGCGAGCGCATCGTCAGCCGCTATCCCAAGGTGCCGCGGCGGGTGAGCGGCTACAACTTCGACGCGATGCTCGAGGCGCCGGAACTCAACCTGGCGCACCTGATCGTCGGCAGCGAGGGGACGCTGGCGACGGTTGTGGAGGCGACGCTGGGGCTGGTCCCCGTGCCGGCGCACCGCGCGCTGGTGCTGCTGAGCTTCCGCGAGCGCTTTACCTCGATGGATGCCACGCCCTTCATCCTTCCCGAGCCCGGTCTTTCCGCGCTGGAGATCGTGGATTCACGGGTGATGCAGGGCGCGCGCGAGCTGTTCGACTTTCGCGCGACGGCCGCGCTGGTGGCGCCGGACGCGCTGGGCGTGCTGTTCTGCGAGTTCAGCGGCGAGACGTCGGACGAGGTGTCGGAGCGCGCGCACGACTTCGCCCGCCGCGCGCCGTCGCTGCCGGGGAACCCCGTGGCCGGCGTCTTTCTCAGCGCGGCGGAGCAGAACGCGGCGTGGGCGCTACGGCAGGCGGCGACGGGGCTGCTGTATCGAACCACCTCCCATCGCGACATCAAGCCGCAGGAGTTCGTGGAAGACACGGGGATCGCGCCGGAAAAGCTGGGCGACTACACCCGCCGCTTCGAGGAGATCGTCCACCGCAACGGCACCTCGCTGGGCTTCTTTGGGCACGCGGGCCAGGGATGCCTGCACATCCGCGTGGACCTGAACCTCAAGCGCGGCGAGGACGTCCACCGCATGCAGCGCATCGCCCATGAGGTGGCGGAGCTGGTGGTGGAGTTCGGCGGATCGCTGAGCGGCGAGCACGGCGACGGGCTGTCCCGGTCCGAGTTCCTGCCGATCATGTTCGGCCTGGAGATCATGGACCTGCACCGCAAGGTGAAGCACGCGTTCGATCCGGAAGATCGGATGAACCCGGGCAAGATCGTGCCGCCCGTGCAGCGGATGAGCGAGAACCTGCGCTTTGGCGACGACTATCGTGCCCATCCCCCGCAGACGTGGTTCGACTACTCGGAGGACGGCGGCGACTTTGCCGTGGCGGTGGAGAAGTGCAACGGGATGGGCGTCTGCCGCAAGCTGGATGCGGGGACCATGTGCCCCAGCTTCATGGTGACGCTGGAGGAGCAGCACAGCACCCGCGGCCGCGCCAACTCGCTGCGCGAAGCCATGAAGGGCAACCTGCCGGGGATGCGCAGCCACGAGGTGCTGGAGGCGCTGGACCTGTGCCTGGCGTGCAAGGCGTGCAAAACGGAGTGCCCCGTGGGCGTGGACATGGCGCGCTACAAGGCCGAGTTCCTGGCCCAGCACCACCGCGAGCACGGCACGGACCGCAAGGCGCAGTTCTTCGGCCGCATCCACGACGTGGCCAAGGCGGCCTCCGTGGCGCCCGGCTTCGCCAACTTCGGCAACCGGATGCTCTCCGGGGCCATCAAGGCCGCGGGCGGCATTGACCCGCGCCGCGAGATGCCGTCGTTCGCGCCGGAGCCCTTCCGCCGCTGGTTCCGCAAGCGCCGCGTGGTCCCCGGCTTCGAGAAGCCAACGGTGATCCTGTTCGACGACACCTTTAACGGCTTCTTTGGCCCCGGCCCGCTGCAGGCCGCCGTCACCGTGCTGGAACGCGCCGGCTTTACGGTCAAGCTGCCCAAGAAGCAGGTGTGCTGCGGCCGCGCGGCGGTATCCAAGGGCCTGCTGGACCACGCGCGCGACCTGCAGACCACGCTGCTGGACACGCTGATGCCCGAGGTGGAGGCGGGCGCGTGGATCGTGGGCATCGAGCCCAGCTGCATCCTCACCCTGCGCGACGAACTGCCGGACCTGGTGCGCGACGGCCGGACCAAGGCGCTGGCCGCCGCGTCGGTGACGCTGGAGGAGTTCCTGGCTAGCCTGCCGGACTACCGCCCCGGCCGCCTGGAGCGCCGCGCCATCGTGCACGGCCACTGCCACCAGAAGGCGCTGGTCGGCATGGAGCCCACGCGCCAGGTGCTGAGCAAGGTGGAGGGGCTGGAGTTCAGCATCCTGGACAGCGGATGCTGCGGGATGGCGGGCTCATTCGGCTACGAGCAGGGCCACTACGAGGTGAGCCAG
>DASQBH010000123.1:0-7244 GCA_035635315.1 Longimicrobium sp. | reverse complement strand
CCTTGAGCTCGATGGCGTCGCCCAGGGGCGTGCCCGTGCCGTGCGTCTCCACGTACTGCAGCGAGCCGGGGTCCACCCCGGCCACGGACAGGGCCTCGGAGAGCACGCGGGCCTGGCCCATCACGCTGGGCGCCGTGTAGCCCACCTTCTGCGCGCCGTCGTTGTTGATGGCGCTGCCGCGGATGACCGCGTGGATGGTGTCGCCGTCCGCCAGCGCGTCGTCCAGCCGCTTCAGCAGCACCACGCCCACGCCGTTGCCGTGCACCGCCCCGCGCGACGAGGCGTCGAAGGCGCGGCAGTGGCCGTCCGGCGACCGGATGCCGCCCTCCACGTGCACGTAGCCCTGCACCTGGTTGGGGGTGATGGTCACGCCGCCGGCCAGCGCCAGGTCGCACTCGCGGCTCAGCAGGCTCTGGCACGCCAGGTGGATGGCCACCAGCGAGGTGCTGCACGCCGTCTGCACCGCCACGCTGGGCCCGCGCAGCCCCAGCTTGTACGACACCCGGGTGGTGAGGAAGTCCTTGTCGTTGGCGTGCACCACCATCTCGGGGGGCACCACCGACGCCACCTCGCGGTCGGCCCAGACGTGCGCCACGTAGGGGCTGAAGCCGCAGCCGCCGTAGACGCCGATGGCGCCCGCGAAGCGGGCCGGGTCCACGCCCGCGTCCTCCAGCGCGTGCCAGGCGCACTCCAGGAACACGCGGTGCTGCGGGTCCATGACCTGCGCCTCGCGGTGGCTCACCCCGAAGAACGCCGCGTCGAAGGCAAAGGCGTCGGCCAGCGAGCCGTGGGCGCCCACGAAGGAGGGGTCGCCGGAGAGCTCCGCCGACACCCCCGCGGCCGCCAGCTCGTCCGCCCCGAAGAAGGAGACCGACTCCACCCCCCCGCTCAGGTTGCTCCAGAACTCGGCGGGATTGCGCGCGCCGGGAAAGCGGCAGCTCACCCCGACGACCGCAATCTCCCCTTCCCGGTCTTCCATCTGCTCCATCTGGACTTCCTTTTCCAATGCCGGTGACGGGCCCCTGCGGGTCCGTGTACAAGAATTACGTCGTGTTCAGGGATGCGCCCCCGCATGGCGGGCGGCGCGGGCGGAGAAGGTCCGCCCGCACGGCCCCGGGGGTTGGGGGATCAGGACACGGGGCGTCCGCGGGGCCGCACCCGCGCGGCCCTCCGCTCCTCGGCGCGCATGCGGCTCTCGTCCAGCGCGGGGGCGCCCGCCTGCGGCCCGGTGTCGCCCAGCCAGCCGGCCAGCGCCTCCACCGTGGTGTAGCGGAACAGGTCCACCACCCGCAGGTCGGCCCGCACCTCACGCAGCCGGCTGTACACGCGGTACAGCAGCAGGCTGGTGCCGCCCAGGTCGAAGAAGTTGTCGGTCACGTCCACCTGGGCCACGCCCAGCACGCCGGCCCACAGCTCCGCCACCATCTCCTCCAGCCCGTTGCGCGGGCGCAGCGAGGCGGCGCCGGACCCGTACTCCGGCGCGGGGAGGGTGCGGGGATCCAGCTTGCCGGTGGAGGTCTGCGGCAGGGCGTCCAGCCGAACGAACGCGCTGGGCACCATGTACTCCGGCACGCTCTGCCGCAGGTGCTCGCGCAGCGCCGCCGCGTCGGCCGTGGCGTCGGCGACCACGTAGGCCACCAGCCGCCGGTCGCCGGGCACGTCCTCGCGGATCACGGCCAGGCACTCGCGCACCGCCGGGTGCTTCCGCAGCACCCCCTCCACCTCGCCCAGCTCCACGCGGTAGCCGCGGATCTTCACCTGGTGCTCGGTGCGGCCCAGGATCATCAGGTCGCCGCCGGGGAGCCAGCGGGCCCGGTCGCCGGTGCGGTACATCCGCGCGCCCGGCTGGGCGAACGGATCGGGGACGAACTTCTCGGCGCTGAGCGCCGGCCGCCCCAGGTAGCCGCGCGCCACCCCCGCGCCGCCGATGTACAGCTCGCCCGGAAGGCCCACGGGGACCGGCTGGCCGTGCGCGTCGAGGACGTGAAAGGTCAGGTTCTGGATCGGCGGGCCCACCGGCACGGGGCCGGCGCGGTGCATCCCGTCCGGCAGCAGGTAGGCGGAGCACCCCACGACGGTCTCGGTGGGGCCGTACTCGTTCATCAGCCGCGTGGACGGGGCGTGCTCCTGCCACGCCAGCGTCGTCTCGGCGGAAAGGAAGTCGGCGCCCACCACCAGCGTGTGCGCGGCGTCGCGGATCTGCCCGGGGGTAAGCAGCGGCGCCAGCAGCGACAGGTGGGTGGGGGTGATCTTGATCAGCCCGAAGCCCGGCTCCGCGCGGATCACGTCGGCCAGCGCCTCCACCGGCGACGCCTCGGGGAGCAGCCACACCGGCTTCCCCGCGAACAGGGGGAGCAGGTTGGTGATGGTGAGGTCCACCGCCATCGACGAGAAGACCGGCGACCCGTTCCCCCGGTCGGCCCCGTAGAAGGGGACGCCCCAGTGGATGTAGTTGCACACGCCCCGGTGGTGCATGGCCACGCCCTTGGGCCGGCCCGTGCTCCCGGAGGTGTAGATGACGTAGCAGAGGTTCTCCGCCGTGACGCCGCTCCGGACCGGCTCGGCGCTCTCCGCCGCGATGCGGTCCCACTCGGCGTCCACGCACAGCACGCGCACGCCCGGGCCCACCGGCAGCCGGTCGCGCAGGCGCGCCTGGGTAAGCACCACGGGGACGGCGGAGTCGGCCAGCACGTAGCCCACGCGCTCGGCGGGGTGCGCCGGGTCGGCGGGGACGTAGGCGCCGCCCGCCTTCATCACGCCCAGGATGGCGGGGAGCAGCTCCACGCCGCGCTCCATGCAGATCCCCACCCGCACCTCGGGTCCCACGCCCATGCCGCGCAGGTGGTTGGCCAGGCGGTTGGCCCGCTGGTCCAGCTCGCGGTAGGTCATCGCCTGCGCGTCGAACACCACCGCGGTGGCGTCGGGCGTGCGCGCGGCCTGCGCCTCGAACAGCTGGTGGATGGTGGAGGTGGACGGGTACGCCACCGTGCCGGCGTTCCACGCCTCCAGCTGGCGGCGCTCCTCGTCGCCGCGCAGGTCCAGCCGCGACAGGGGCCGGTCGGGGTCGCCGGCCACCCGCTCCAGCAGCCGCCCCAGGTGCTCCACCATGCGGCGGGCGGTGGCGGCGTCGAACAGGTCGGTGGAGTAGGTGAGCCCGCCCGCCAGCCCGTCGGGCATGGAGGTGAGCGCCACCGACAGGTCGAACTTGGCGGTGCCGTTCTCCCACCGCAGGCGCTCGGACTCCAGGCCGTGCAGGGCCAGCCCCGCCCCGCCGCCGGCGTGCAGCTCGAACATCACCTGAAAGAGCGGCGAGTGGCTGACGGAGCGCTCCGGGCGCAGGTCGTTCACCAGGCGCTCGAAGGGGATCTCCTGGTGGTCGTACGCGCCCAGGGTGACCTCGCGCACCCGGCGCAGCACCTCGCGAAAGTGCGGGTCGCCGGACAGGTCTGTCCGCATCACCAGCGTGTTCATGAACAGCCCCACCAGCGGCTCCGCCTCGCCGCGGGTGCGCCCGGCGATGGTGGTGCCCACGGGGACGTCGTGGGTGCCGGCGTAGCGGGAGAGCAGCGCCTGGAAGGCGCCCAGCAGCACCATGAACATGGTGGCGCCCTCGGCCCGGGCCAGCGCCTCCAGCCGGTCGCGCAGCTCCCGCGAAAGGACGATGCGCTCGCTGGCGCCGCGGTACGACTGCACGGCGGGGCGCGGGCGGTCCGTCGGCAGCTCCAGCAGCTCCGGCGTGCCGCCCAGGCGGCCGCGCCAGTACGCCAGGTGGCGCTCCAGCCCCTCCCCCTCCAGCTGCGCCCGCTGCCACACCGCGTGGTCGGCGTACTGCACCGCCAGCTCCGGCAGCGGCGACGCGCCGCCCGCGCGATACGCGTCGTACAGCGCCTCCAGCTCGCCGAAGAGCACCTTCAGGCTCCACCCGTCGGTGACGGCGTGGTGCATCCCCAGCAGCAGCACGTGGTGGTCGTCGGCCAGCCGCAGCAGCGTGGCGCGAAAGAGGGGGCCCGTGGCCAGGTCGAAGGGCACGGCCGCCTCGGCGTTCACGCGGCGGCGCAGCGCCTCGCCCTCCTCGTCCGCATCGAGAAAGAAGGTCTCCACCGGCAGGATGAACGGGGCCGGGGGCGCGATCACCTGCACCGGCCGGCCGTCCACCTCGTGGAAGACCGTGCGCAGCGCCTCGTGGCGGCGGACGATCTCGCCCAGGGCGCGCTCCAGCGCCGCCGCGTCCATGGCGCCCCGCAGCCGCACCGGCACCAGCACGTTGTAGAAGGTGCCGCCCGGCTGCAGGCGGTCCATGAACCACATCCGCTCCTGCGCGAACGAGAGCGGCAGCACGTCCGTGCGCTCCACCGGCACCACCGGCGCCACGGCGGGGGCGTCCGCGCGCCGCAGCGCCTCGACGCGCCCGGCCAGCTCCGCCACGGTGGCGGCGTCGAACACCGCGCGCACCGGCAGCTCCACGCCGAACGCGGCGCGGACGCGCGAGATCACCCGCGTCACCAGCAGCGAGTGGCCGCCCAGCTCGAAGAAGCCGTCGTGCCGGCCCACGCGCTCCACGCGCAGCACCTCGGCCCAGATCGCCGCCAGCACCTCTTCCGTGGGGGTGCGCGGCGCCACGTAGCGGTCCTCCGCGGCGGCGAAGTCCGGCGCGGGAAGCGCCCGGCGGTCCACCTTGCCGTTGGGGGTCAGGGGGAGCGCGTCCATCGCCACGAAGGCGCCGGGGACCATGTGGTCCGGCAGCGTGCGCCTGAGGTGCGCGCGCAGCGACTCCGCGTCGGCGTCCCCTACCACGTACGCCACCACCTGCCAGGCACCGGCCGCGTCCGTGCGCGCCACGACGGTGCAGTCCGCCACCCCGGGGTGGCGGCGCAGCGTGGCCTCGATCTCGCCGATCTCGATGCGGAAGCCGCGCACCTTCACCTGCCCGTCCAGGCGGGCCAGGTACTCGATCGCCCCCTCCGCCGTCCACCGCACCCGGTCGCCCGTCCGGTACATCCGCGCGCCGCCCGCGGCGTCGAACGGGTCGGGAACGAAGCGGTCGGCGGTGAGCGCGGGGCGGCCCAGGTAGCCGCGGGCCACGCCGTCGCCGCCCACGTACAGCTCGCCGGGAACGCCGACGGGGGCGGGGTGCAGCGACGCATCCAGCACCCGCAGCGTGGAGTGCGCCAGGGTGCGGCCGATCGGCACCGTGTGCGCGCCGGCTTCCACCGCGTCGACGAGGTGCCAGGAGCTGAAGGTGGTGTTCTCCGTGGGCCCGTAGACGTGCAGCAGCCGGCGCGGGGCGCCGGCGTCCAGCACCCGCCGCACCGCCGCGGGATCCACCAGCTCCCCGCCGAACAGCAGGTTCGTCAGCGGCGCGAAGGCGTCCGGCACCTCGCGGGCGATGGCGTTGAAGAGCGCGGTGGTCAGGAAGAGGGTGGTGATGCCGTGCGCCCGCAGCGCGTCCGCCAGCCCCCGCGGCGAGAGCGCCACGTCCTTGTCGATCCCCACCATGGCGCCGCCGTTGAGCAGCGCGCCCCAGATCTCGAAGGTGGCGGCGTCGAACGACACGTTGGACGCCTGGGCGATGCGGTCCGCCGCGCCCAGCGACACGTAGTCGGTGTCGCGCACCAGGCGCACGACGGAGCGGTGCTCCACCGCCACGCCCTTGGGCGTCCCCGTGCTCCCCGAGGTGTAGATGACGTACGCCAGGTCGCGCGGACCCGTCGCCACGCAGGGATCCTCCGCCGGCGCCGCCGCGATCCGCGCGCGGTCGCCGTCCACGCTCACCACGGCGACGCCGTCGTCCACCGGAAGCGCGGCGCGCAGCGACTCCTGCGTCAGCAGCACGCGCACACCGGAATCCGCCAGCATGAACGCCAGCCGCTCCCGCGGATAGTCGGGATCCAGCGGCACGTACGCGCCGCCTGCCTTGAGGATGGCCAGGCTGGCGACCACCATCTCCACGCCGCGCTCCAGGCACATCCCCACCCGCGACTCGCGCCCCACGCCCAGCGCGGCCAGGTGGTTGGCCAGGCGGTTGGCGCGCGCGTCCAGCTCGCCGTAGGTCAGCGACGCGTCGCCGAACACGGCCGCGACGGCGCCCGGCGTGCGGGCCGCCTGCTCCGCGAAGAGGGGGTGGATGGAGGCCTGCGAGGGATAGGCGAGCCCGGTGCGGTTCCACGCGTGCAGGACCAGCGCGCGCTCCTCGTCGTCCAGCAGCTCCAGCCGCGACAGGGGGAGCTCAGGATCGGCGGCGACCTGCTCCAGCACGCGCCGCAGGTGGCCCAGCATCCGGCGGATGGTGCCCGCCTCGAACAGGTCGGTGCTGTAGGCCAGCGTGGCGCGCAGCCCGGCACCGGTGGGCGCCATGGCCAGCAGCAGGTCGAACTTGGCGGTGTCGAAGTCCTGCGCCACGCGCGAGACGCGCAGGCCGCCGAACCCGTCGGAGCCGCCGCCCACCTCGTTGAGGGTGAAGACGGCCTGAAAGAGGGGCGAGTGGCTGGCGCTGCGGTCCGGCTGCAGCTCGGCCACCAGCCGCTCGAACGGCACCTCCTGGTGCGCGTACGTCCCCAGCGCCGTGGCGCGGACGCGGCGCACCACCTCGCGAAAGCCGGGGTCGCCGGAGAGGTCCGTGCGCATGACGACGGTGTTGACGAAGAAGCCGATCAGCCCCTCCACCTCCGGCCGGCGCCCCGCGACGGGGGTGCCCACGACCACGTCGTCGCTGCCGGCGTAGCGGCCCAGCAGCAGCTGGAATGCGCCCATCAGCGTCATGTACAGCGAGGCGCCCTCGGCGCGGGCCACGGCCTGCAGCCGCTCCACCAGCGCGGCGGACAGCTCCATCCGCTCGCTGGCGCCGCAGTCGGTGCGCACGGCCGGGCGGGGGCGGTCGGTGGGCAGCTCCAGCAGCGCGGGCGCGCCGGCCAGCCGCTCCTTCCACCACGCCAGCTCGTGGTCCATCACCTCGCCCTGCAGGCGCCTGCGCTGCTCGGCGGCGTAGTCGGCGTACTGCAGCGGCAGCTCGGGGAGCGCCGGCTCGCGGTCCTCGCGGTACGCCTCGTACAGCGTCTCCAGCTCGCGCAGCAGCACCCCCATGCTCCACGCGTCGGTGACGATGTGGTGCATGCACAGCAGCAGCACGTGCTCCCCGGCGTGCAGCCGCAGCAGCACGGCGCGGAACACCGGCCCGGCCGTCAGGTCGATGGGGCGCTCCGCCTCTTCGGTGGCGCGCCGGCGCACCGCCGCCTCGCGCTCCGCCC
>DASQBH010000122.1:0-2504 GCA_035635315.1 Longimicrobium sp. | reverse complement strand
GCAGGCCCCGCGTTCCGTGTGCGCGGCCGTCGGACTTGCCGCTCGCCGACCTGGTGAAGCTCACCACGCTGCCCGCCTGGTGGAGCGGCTGCCCGCCACGGGTGATCGCGGAAGGCCTGCGCGACCTGCTGGCGGGGATGCTCGCTCCGGACACCGTGTCGGTGAAGCTGCGGGACCCGTCGACCGGCGAGCCGCTCGACGCCCCGGCCGGCGCCCTTTCCGCCGCGGCCGGGACCCCCGCGGAGGCGTCCACCCGCGGCGGGCGGGCGGTGCGGCTCGCGCGCTTTCCCGTAGGGCCGGAGGGTGAGCTGGGGACGCTCACGGCAGGCTCGCGGCGGCCGGGCTTTCCCAGCCGGACCGAGCGGGTGCTCCTGTGGATGGCGGCCAGCCAGGCGGCGCTCGCGCTCCAGCACGCCTCGCTGGCCACCGTGGGGCGGCTCGTGGAGGAGCTGCTCGCCCGCGCCGCGGCGGTGCGCGCGGCGGCGAAGGCCCGCCAGGGCAGGGCGGAACTCCTGACCACCCTCTATGTGGAGCTGCGCGCGCCGCTCGACGACGCCGCCGTGTGTCTGGAGCGGCTGGACGCCGACGGCTCGCTCGGCGACGGCCAGCGCGCCGGGGTGGGGCGCCTGCGTGCCATCCAGCGGCAGCTGCAGGAAATCGCCGCCGACGTGCTCTTGCTCGCCCGGCTGGAGGACGGACGCATCCACCTCGCCCCTGCCCAGGTGCCCGTGGACGAGACCCTCGCCTGGGTGGAGGAGGCGGTCCGGCCGCGCCTGGAGGCGAAGCGGCTCCGCCTGGAGCGCGCGGGGACCGGCGGCGGCGCCGCGGTGCGCGCCGACCCAGAGCGGCTGCGCCAGGTGCTGGCGAGCCTCCTCTCCGGCGCCGCGGCCCGCACCGCTCCCGGAGGAAGCGTCCGGCTCGACTGCACCGTCGGGGAAGACGTGGTGGAGTGGCGGGTGCGCGGCGACGGCCCGGTGAGCATGGAGGGGCCGCTCGACCCGGCCGGCGCGGACGCCCCGGTGGAGGCGGCCCTGGGCGCCGCCGTGGACCAGGCTCTGGTGCGGGCGATGGGCGGCGAGCTGCGGATGGAGCGGGGGGCCGGCGGCGCGGCCGTGCGCTCCGTGACCCTCCCGCGCGCCCGCCCGCGGCCGGCGGACGGAGACGGGACGGCCTCCACCCCCGACGATGCCGGCGCCGCCACCGGCCCCGGTCCGGAGCCGGTCGGCATGAGCCGAACCGCGCCGCCCCGTCCGGCTGGAGCTCCCGCCATGCGGCAACCGCTCCACCACGACCCATTGCACGGAGGCAGCGAATGACCACTGCACGGCTCACCCCACCCGCAGGGCCGGACGACCACGTGGAGGGACGCGACGACGCGCCCATGACCCTGGTGGAGTACGGGGACTTCGAGTGCCCCCACTGCGCGGCCGCGTACCCGGTGGTCGAGGCCGCGCGGGCACGGCTGGGCGACGGCCTGCGCTTCGCCTATCGGCACTTCCCGCTGGCGGAGGTGCACCCCCACGCCATCCGCGCGGCCGAGGCGGCGGAGGCCGCCGGCGCGCAGGGGAAGTTCTGGGAGATGCACCGCCTGCTGTTCCTCAACCAGCACGCGCTGGACGACGTGGACCTGCTCCGCTACGCCGCCACGCTGGGGCTCGACCTGGTCCGCTTCGAGGAGGAGCTGGCCGCGCATGCGCACGCGCCACGGGTGCGCCGCGACTACGTGAGCGGGGCGAGCAGCGGGGTGGAGGGCACGCCCAGCTTCTTCGTGAACGGCGTGCGCCATGAGGGGCCGTGGAGCGACCCCGCGCTGTTCATCGCGGCACTGGAGCTCGTGGAGCAGGGCGCGGCCGTGCCGTAGCGCGCGCCCGCCCGCCGATCGCACCGCCGCGTGCACGCCCTGCGGCGGGGCGCGGCCGAAACCAGGGAGGAAGACGATGCAGATCGCGATGGTGGAGGTGGACACCCTGTCCCGGAACTGGTGGGCCGTAGCGCTGCGCGGCGTGTGCGGCATCCTCTTCGGCACCCTCACCTTCCTGGCGCCGGGGATCTCGCTGGCCGCGCTGGTGCTGTTCTACGGCGCCTGGGCCCTCGCCGACGGCGTGCTCGCCATCGCCAGCGCCGTGCGCCGGCGCACCGGGGCGCGCGGGTGGGTGCTGGTGCTGAAGGGGTGCCTGGGGATCGCCGCCGGCGTCGTGACCCTCTTCTGGCCCGGCATCACGGCCATGGCGCTGCTCTACGTGATCGCCTCCTGGGCGCTCGTCGCCGGCGTGCTGGAAGTCGCCGCCGCCATCCGGCTGCGCAGGGTGATCGCCGGCGAGTGGCTGCTGGCGCTGAGCGGCGTGCTCTCCATCGTCGCGGGCGTCCTGCTGATGCTCTTTCCCGGCACCGGCGCGCTCGCGGTGGTGCTCTGGATCGGCGCGTACGCCCTGGTCTCCGGCGCGCTCCTGGTGGCGCTCGCCCTGCGGCTTCGCGCGCGGCGGAGGCCGGGCACGCCGAACACG
>DASQBH010000121.1:0-2418 GCA_035635315.1 Longimicrobium sp. | reverse complement strand
GGTTCACGGGATCGCGCATCAGGTGAAGCCGGATGGCGGGTGGTGGGGCGCTCCGGAGGAGGATGCGGCTCTGAGCAACCGGGATGATGCTTGACGTTTCAGACCGGGTTGATGCTTGACACTTTTCCTCCCCTCCGCGGGGACCCGTGCGAAGCCGGAACCCGCTCTGGGATGCTGTAGAGCCCCTCCTGCGCTTGTGCCACGAACCGCAACCGCTCGTTCACCGAATCCGTCTTTTGCCACGGCATGTGCTTCCTCGCAGGCTTGGGCGAGATCAACAATACCGTGTCAAGCATCATCCCGGTCTATTCTGTCAACAATCTACCCGGTCTGGACCCTCCTGAAAAAATATAAAATGGCTCTTCGTCGATCTGGTTGCAGGCGAAAAGCGCCGATCTATCATTCCGAGGAAGGCGCCGCGTCAATCCCGGCGTTTTGCACCGCATCCTGGCGCCGACCGAGGAATCTGCTGTCCACACCGCCAGGCTTGTCGCCGAGGCACGATGCGTCCGTGTCCGCAATGCCTCGGCTGAAGGCTGGCCACGAAGTAGACGCAGCCAGATTCCTCGACTCGCGCGCCAGGTTTCTCGTAAGGCAAGGGCCGGGGTGTGCGCTCGCTCGGAATGACAGCTTGGTGCCGGCGTCCCGACCGAGATCCTGCTACGCATCCACCGGGGGGCGGAAGAGGAGCTCGAAACCCAGGTGCTGGGGGGACAGGTGCCACAGGCCGATCGGCGCGCGGCGCAGGCGATACGGGTCGTCGCCGAGGGCGACGGTGCCGCCGTAGCCGCTCAGGCAGCAGCGGTAGCCGGCCTGGGCCACGCGCGCCCGGTTCGCGGCCGTCATGCGGTGCGGCGCGCCGTAGGGAAAGCTGAAGAGGGTGACGGGGGCGCCGGTCTCGCGCTCCAGGATGCGGCGCGACTCGACGAGCTCACGCTCCGCCGCGGCGCCGTCCACGCGCCCCAGGTCCGCGTGCGTCAGCGTGTGCGCGCCGATCTCGAAGCCCTGTGCGCGCAGCCGCCGCACGTCGTCCCACCCCATCCACTCCGCCCGCGCGCCGTACTCCACGTCCCACCACGGCTGCACGTCGGTGCCGATGAACCCCGCGGTGACGAAGAAGCACGCCGGCAGCCCGCGCGCCCGCAGCTCCGGCGCGGCCACGCGGGCGTTGTCGAGGTACCCGTCGTCGAAGGTGATGGAGAGGAGCCCGCCGGGCCCGCGCCCGTCTCGCAGCCGGTCCAGCAGCTCCGAGAGGGGGACGACGTGGAAGTGACGCTGGAAGAAGTCCAGGTAGTCGCGGAACTCGTCCACCCCGCAGCCGATGGGGTTGCCCCGAACCCGGTCGTCCACGCGGTGAAAGGCCACGACCACGCCGCGGCCGCGCAGCAGCAGCCGGTGCAGCCCCGCGGCGAACAGCGGCCGCGCCAGCCGCGCCTTCCAGCGCAGCCGCCGGTACGCGCGCGAGCCGGGAACGGGGGCGAGCGAGCTCATGCCGCCGCCGCGTCGGCCGAAGCCTGTGCCCGCGCGGGATGCGGATCGTCGCGCGGGAGGGCGGCGGGGCGGGGGAGCCCGCGCCGCGCCCCTGTCCGCCGCGCGACCGAAGACAGGCCGCGGCCCAGCGTACGCGCCGCCACGACGGCGAACGGGCGCAGGTCGTCGCGGGCCCACCAGGCGGCCTCCTGGACTCCACGCAGCGAGCGCATCCACTCCAGCAGGGTGAGCGCCCCCTCGCGCCCGTAGTCCAGTGACGACTCCAGGTCGCGGTCCTCCACCATCCACTTGCGCCCCTGGTACTCCGCCGGCTCGGGGAGCGGCTGGCCGGTCAGGTCCAGGTACAGCCACCGCGCCACGTCCATCCCCCGCTCGTCCACGAAGAGGCGAAAGGTGGAGCCGATGCGCGGGTTGGGATCCAGCAGCTTGTATCCGTCGTCCCGCGCGTCGTAGCGCCAGCCCACGTCCAGGATGCCGCGGTACCCGATGGCCGCCATCATCTCCGCCGTCAGCCGGTGCACCTCGGGGTTCTCCAGGCAGATGCCCAGGCTGGTCGACCCGGTGTGCACCGGGTGCTGGCGCAGCTTCTTGCCCGTAAAGCCGGCGCGGCAGGCGGAGCGACGGTCGAAGTAGCCGTTGAACATCCACACCGTGTCGTCGCCGCCGGGAACGTACTCCTGCAGCATCAGGTTGGGCGCGGCCGGGTCCTCCAGCGCGGCGTAGCGTTCCAGCAGCCGCTCCGGCGTCTGCACCACCTCCATCTTGATCCCCGTGCGCCGCTGCAGCCGCAGCCCGTCGATCCCCTTGAGCATCACGGGAAAGAGGGCGGACGCGGCGAACGCCTCGACCCCCGCCGGACAGCGCGGAAACGCGGTCTCCGGCGTGGGCACGCCCAGCGCCCGGCACAGGTGGTAGAGCGCCTGCTTG
>DASQBH010000120.1:0-2359 GCA_035635315.1 Longimicrobium sp. | reverse complement strand
AAGAAAAGAAGGTAAGGAGGGGAAGTAAAGTAAAAGAAAGCTTACGCGCGGGGTGAGTACCAGACGGCGGCGGAGATTTATCACGATGCGTTTCCAGAAAGCCCACAGAGGTAAAGGAGGGTGCAATGGGGTACGCTACATTGATCGTTGCCGTGCTCCTGGCCGGTTCTGCCGCCGGACGTCACGTTGCGTCAGGCGCGCGGCAGGAATGCTCCATCGAGGTGCGGGCTCCCCGGCCCGGTGACCGGGTTTCGTCCACGGGTCCGGTGTCGGGGACCGCAAGGCTGCCCAGAGGCGCGCACCTGTGGGTACTGGCCCGGCACCGCGGGCTGCAGGGAGTGTGGCCGCAGGGAGGAGGAGCCGCGGACGTGAGCGAAGGCCGATGGGAGGTATACGCCACCTACGGCAAGCAGGGCGAGCTGGGGACCTTTGACATCGCGGTGGTCGCCGTGGGTGACCAGGCGCACCAGGACCTGACGCAGTGGGTAAGGGACGCGCCGCCGGACTACCCGCCCACGGTGTTTCCCAACACGATCCAGGAATGCCCGGTGCGGCTGCTCTCCGTCGAAAAGGTCACCGGGTAGTTTCCGCATCTCCACCATCGCCGTTGCGCTGCCCCGCTACGGGACGCGCTGCCGCGCCCCGCGACACCTCACCCCTGGCGCGAAAGCCGCCGCCGGTCCCGATCGGCGGCGGTTTTCGCGCGGGCACGCCTGGAAATGGCGGTGGACAGGGATCGGCACCGGAACGGCTGGCGGAGGGCGAGCGACTTGCAGCGAGTCGCGCGGCGATCGGAAAGTCTGCATCCGTCCACCCGATCCCGCCGATCACCATGATCATCCGCCTCCGCATCCGGTCCGCCGCCTGCCTTGCCGCCGCCCTGGCGCTGGCGGCGTGCGGCGGCTCCGCGCGCCTCCCCGTCCAGGCGGGGATGGGGCCACGACCGCAGCTGCCGCCGCCCAGCACGTCCCTGATCCCCGTCGTCCAGATCGCTCCGGCGACGGGATGGCCGGCGGGAAGGACGCCGGCGGCCGCGCCGGGGACGCGCGTGGCGGCGTTCGCGTCGGGGCTGGACCACCCGCGCTGGCTGTACGTGCTTCCCAACGGCGACGTGCTGGTGGCCGAGACCAACGCGCCGCCCAGCCCCGACGCCCACCGCGGCATCCGCGGCTGGTTCTTCAAGCGCTTCATGAAGCGCGCGGGAGCCGCCGTCCCCAGCGCCAACCGCATCACCCTGCTGCGCGACACCGACGGCGACGGCGCGGCGGACGTGCGCACGGCGTTCCTGGAGAACCTGCACTCGCCCTTCGGCATGGCGCTGGTGGGCGACGTGCTGTACGTGGCCAACAGCGATGCGCTGGTGCGCTTTCCCTACACCGCCGGCCAGACGCGCATCACCGCCGCGCCGGCCACGGTGACGGCGCTGCCGGCGGGGCGCATCAACTACCACTGGACCAAGAACGTGGTCGCCTCCGCGGATGGGTCAAAGCTGTACGTCTCCGTGGGATCCAACAGCAACGTGGGCGGGCGCGGGATGCACAACGAGGTGGAACGGGCCGCCATCTGGGAGGTGGACCCGCGCACGGGCGCGCACCGCGTGTTCGCCTCCGGGCTGCGCAACCCGGTGGGGATGGCGTGGGAGCCGGAGACGGGCGCGCTGTGGACCTCCGTCAACGAGCGCGACGAGCTGGGGAGCGACCTGGTGCCGGACTACATGACCTCCGTGCGCGACGGCGGCTTCTACGGCTGGCCGTACAGCTACTTCGGGCAGAACGTGGACCGGCGGGTAAGGCCGCAGCGGCCGGAGCTGGTGGCGGCGGCCATCGTGCCGGACTACGCGCTGGGGCCGCACACCGGCTCGCTGGGGCTGGCCTCGTCGCGCGGGACCACGCTGCCGGCGGCGTATCGCAACGGGATGTTCGTGGGCCAGCACGGCTCGTGGAACCGCAAGCCCCGCAGCGGCTACCGCGTAATCTTCGTCCCCTTCGCCGCCGGCCGCCCCTCCGGCGACGCGGTGGAGGTGCTGACGGGCTTTCTGAACGAGGAGGGCGAGGCGATGGGCCGCCCCGTGGGCGTCGCGATCGACAGGGCCGGCGCGCTGCTGGTAGCGGACGACGTGGGGAACGTGATCTGGCGCGTGACCGCCGCGCCCGGCGGCGGCTGACGCGGGCCCTCTCCCCCGGACGGCCTTTCGCTCGTTCCTCGCGACGGCGTCCGACCCCTCCCCCAAACTGCGGGGGAGGGGTTGTTCGTGGCACCATCGTCGAGGAAACTCAACACCCCTCCCCCGGGGTTGGGGGAGGGGTCGCCGCGAGCCGCGAGGAACGAGCGGCGAAGTCGGCGGGGGAGAGGGCCCCCG
>DASQBH010000119.1:0-5547 GCA_035635315.1 Longimicrobium sp. | reverse complement strand
CCAGCGTTCCCTTTCAGCGCAACAACCGGCTCGCCGATCCCACGGCGCACTACAGCGAGGCGCGCGACGGCGAGACGCTGCTGGTCATCGAGCGCTGGCTGGCGCGGCTGGGAGAATGGCTCAAGGAGGCCGAAGGGCCGCTGAACGGCTTCCTGGGCCTGCAGCCGGCCGCGGCCAGCTCGGAGCCCGTGTCGCGCGCCGAGCTGGTGAAGAAGCTGCTGAACGAGTGGCACGCCGACACGCTGAAGGCGCTGGACGCAGCCGGACCAGTGGCGGCCCCGGACGTTTCGTTCGGCAAGTCACGGCTGATCTCCAACGCCTTTCCCGACCGCCACCCCGCGCGCGAGATCTTCGGGGCGCTGCGGTTTGCGCGCGTGAGCCACCCCGAGCCCCGGCGCTCCGACCTGCGCCTGCGCGACGGAGAGAAGGTGTTCAACCCCGGCCTGCGGGGCGTGCTGCTGCGCGACGACAACCCATACACGGGGCAGATCCAGCTTCCCGCCGGCCAGCACGGCAGCGTAAAGGCGGGCCGGTTCCAGCTCGCCCTGAGCAGCGAGCAGCTCGGCGATCCCAACGCGCCGGACCTGGGAACCTTCTTCGAGCCCAAGCTCATCGAGGTCACGGGCGACGCTGGGGAGCAGGTCAACGTGCTGCAGGTGGATGGAAAGAGGTACCTGTACCCGTTCCGCGCCGACATCCTGGCGCACCTGCACCCCGACGCCGTGGTGTCGTACACGCGTGCGGCGGGTGACCAGGCCACCGGGATCCGGGTGAGGCTCGACATCCCGCTCCACAACGACCTCGTCCTTCGCTACGAGCGGGACTACCTGACGCAGGACATCGTCAGCGGCATCACCCTTCCCAACCTGGCCGTGTGGCCCAACTTCCGCGCCAGGGGCTGGACGCATCACTTCTGGTTCACGCAGGCACTGCAGCGGCGGGACTTGGCCGTTACGCCGCTGGGCGACGGACTGGAGCCGCCCCGGACCAGCAGCGACGGCTCCATGGTGTGGGGGCGGCTTGCGGAGCCCGTGCAGGCCTGGAGAGGACGCACGGGCGACGCCGAGGGCCTGCTGCTGGCGCTCCCCCTCCCCTCCGTCGACGCGAAGGGAGACCTGTGGGACGTGGCGGTGGATTTCGGCAGCACCCACACGCGCGTGTTTCGAGCGACGGAGCAGGTCGCCGGAAAGTCGAAGCCCGCGGTCGTGGACTTGCGGCCGCGAAGCGTGATGCTGCTGGGGACCTCGGCCAGCGTCGCGGACAGTTTCTTCCCTGCCCTTCCGGGAAGTGGCGCCGTGGGTGGCATGCTGGGATCGACGCAGGAGCCGCGGAGCCTGATCCGGCTGCCGATGGGAGCGGCCGGTGTGAACGCCCAGGGACCGTGGCTCCCTCCCGACGGGGTGATCTACTGGGGTTCGCTCCTGCATGAGCAGCCGAGCGGGCTGCGCGCCAATCTCAAGTGGCACCGCAACGACTCAACGGACCTGCCGGCGTTCCACAGCTACATTTCGCAACTGTACCTGGGGATTGCCGCCGAAGCCGCGGCCGCGGGAGCTTCGGTACGCTCCGTCGTGACGGCGTATCCGACCGTGTTCCCGGAGCCGTTGCGCCACACTCACGAGCAGCAGTGGCTCACGCTGCGCAAGCGGTTCGAGGTCGAGGTGAAGCCGCCGGTGTCCGAGGCGGTGGCACTGGCCTCGTACCTGGTCGACGAACGCGATGCCACCGCCGGCACCAACCTGCTCGCCGTCGACATCGGCGGCAGCACGTCCGACCTGGCGGTGTGGTCCGGCGGCAACCGGTCGATGGGCGAATCCGTGCGCTTGGCGGGCGACGTCCTGAGCCGGCTGCTGGCGGTGGATTCACTCGCGCGCGAGGCGATCAGCGACGCGGCGGCGGCGGAGCCGATCCTGACGCAGCTGCCCTGGCGGGAGGACGGCGGACTGGAGAACGGGCTCATCTTCAACGCCCTGCTTCGCGAGGTGGCACAGAAGGATCCCGCTCACTCCACGCTGATCCTCGCGAAGAACATGTATCACGAGGATTCGCCGGGGGAGCGGGTAATTGCGCACGCCGCATACCTGTATGCCGCCGTGAGCTTCCTGCTGGGGCTGATGGTACGGCGGCAGGGCGCCACGGACCGCTACGAGATCCACTTTGCGGGCCACGGCTCGGAGTTCCTGCGATGGCTGGACCTGATGGAGGACAACGCGTCCACCGAGCTTCCCGCCGTGTTCTTCTGCGCCGGCCTGGACTGCGCGCGGCAGGACGTGGATGTGGACGTCCGCCTTCCCGGAGCGGACGTAAAGCAGGAGGTCGGCCGCGGGTTGCTGGCACCGCGCGTGGGGCCCACCACGGCACCCCGCCACCGCGTCACCTTCGTGGGTGAATCAGGGTACTTTGGCGACGGCGACGACAGTTGGAACACCGAGCTAGGGGTCCAGGCGCTCAAGGCGTTCCAGCCGCCCAGCCAGCCGCTGCCCTTCGAGCGGCTTCAGCACATCACGCGCTTCGTGGAGGTCTTCTCGACGGCGTCCGTGGCCGCCAGTTTCGGGCGCGCGCTGGGAATCACTCCCGAGCGGCTGGATCTCAAGCTGCGCGACCGCATCCATGACCGCCTGTTCGGGCCGCAGAGCGCCTGGTGGGCGGCCCGGGCGGGCGGCGGAAGTGACCACTCCATGCTGGAGCCCTTCTTTGTCGTGGAGGCAAAGGCGCTGCTGGAGCACGTGACGGGAAACACCTCACTGTTCAGCCTCTGAGTCCCGGGATGAACCAGGCTACCCAGATCGCGCTGCCCTTGATCTTCGTCGTGCTGCTCGCGGTCGCGATCGCCAGAATTCTGCATGTACTCGATCGACTGGACAGCTCGCTGCGCGAGCTGAACGCCTACAAAGAAGGAATGAAGTCCGCGGTGACGCACGTGAAGGAAGAAGCTAAGAAGCTGGTGAACGCCACGAATGAGGCGCATCGCTTGGCGCGCGAGGAGGGCGAGGCGAATCCGGGAGACCGGCCGCCTCCTTTGCCCCCTCCGGCACCTCCCACAACGCCGGTCCCTCCCCGACCGGAGGACCGCGATCCGCCGCCGCTCGACACCCGGGAGGAGAGTGCCAGAATTCCGGCTCCTCCCCGGCTGGGCGCCCTGCACGAACGCGCACGGCAGATCTACCGGCAATGGTGCACCGACGGGCGGCGTCCAGTGGCGGACGGCATGGAGATCGGCTACCTGAGGTACGCGGGTGACGACCGCACGAGCGAGCTCAGCCTGCCGAATCACGTGTTCCGCGACGATCAGGATCAGGGTGAGTTCGTCCGCTTCTCGCTTCCGGGCGCGGAGACCGGCGTCGCCCTTCCGAACCCGGACGCGTACTTCAGCGCGAAGGTCCACCGCATCCTGTTCCCCAATCTGAGTCCCGAGACCTTCAACAATCACGCGGAGTTGGCATCGCTCCCGCCCGCCGACATTCAGAGAAACGCTGACGGGCACTGGCAGAAATCGGCCTCATGAGCGAATCCTCGCCGATCACCACCAACTACGCGCAGTTTTACGCGCGGCAAAGCCGGCCGGTGGGCGACCTGGGCCGGCTTGCGCTTGCGGCGCCGGCGCTGCTCCTGTTCGTCCTTGTCGTCATCCTGGTTTTCCTGCGCTCGCCCTGGTACGTCTGGGGCTACATCGTGCTGCTCTGGCTCGTCGCGGTGTGGGGCTTTCAGCGGCTGCGCACGGCGCTGGCGGTGACCTCGGCGGCGGTGGCGCATCTGGAGCTGACGGCCAGCCACCTGGGCGGCCAGCCCACGCGCGACCAGTTCCTCGAGTTCCTGCGCCGCAATTCGTCGCCCGACGACCTGTCCAACGTCCCCGAGGCCATCATTAGCCTCTCCTCGGGGCAGATGAGCGGCGAAAGCATCCGCGTCGCCGCCAACACCTCGTTCGCCCACCCCACCAGCGAGCTCAACTTCGCCGCGTACGTCCGCAACGCCATGGTGCTGGGCGGACTGTTCGGCACGGTGCTGTTCTTTGCGCTGGAGCTGGGCGGCACGGCGTTTCAGGAGGGCAACCTGGGCGAGCTGCTGCCGGGGCTGCGGGGCGCGCTGGCGTCCACGCTCACCGGTATCCTGGGCTCGCTCTCGCTGGGCCTGGTCGCCACCCGCATCGAACACCACCTGGCGCAGCTGGTGTGGGAGACGGAGGCCTTCATCAGCGGCCCCGTGGCCGCGGCGCTGGCCGCCACGCCTCAGAAGCGGTCGCTGCGCACCGAGGTGGACCTGTGGGAGTCGCTGCGCGAAGAGGTGGCACGGATGGCCGACGGCACCGCGCAGGCGTATGGCCGCCTGGGCGACGACATCCACGGCCACGCAAGGGCGCTGGGGGAGCTGAGCCGGCAGATCGGCGACCTGCCCGCGGTGCAGCTGCCCCCGGAGCTGGCGCGGCTGGGCACCGCCATCGACCAGTTCACCCACGGCACCGACGTGCTGGCGAAGACCTCGCGCGTGCTGGTGGAGGCCGTCGCCGCGCTGGGGGTGTTCGCCCCCGCCAGGCTGCTGACCGACGTGGAGCAGCTGGCCACGGCCTCTGCACAGCGCGACACCGTCCTGGCCGACGGGATGACGACGCTGGCCGCCCGGGTGTCGGCGCTGGGAAGCCGCGTGGACGACATCCACCAGCGGGTCGGCGTTCCGGACCGCCTGTGGGAGAGCCTGTCGGCCCTGGACGCGGCCACCCGCCGCAACGGGGAGCAGATCGCCAGGCTGGCGGAAGAGGTGCGGGCAAAGCAGGACGTGGGCGCCGTGACCGGGGCCGTGCAGCAGGCCGTGGCTTCCGTGCAGAGCCTGGAGGGCGGGCTGGCCACCTTTCAGGGCCGGATCTCGACCGAGGTGGACCGCCTGGCGAGCGCTTCGTCGGCGCTGGACGGCTCGGCGGCGGAGGTGCGGGGCGCCGTGGACCAGCTTTCGACGGTCTCGGCCACGGTGGCCAAAGCCGCGCCGGAGCTGCAGAAGCAGGCCGCCCGCCTGGCCGAAGCCGTGGACCGGACGCAGCAGCAGGAAAAGACGCTGCAGCGGGTGGAATCGCGGCTGCGGCCGCTGGACGGCGTGTACGCGTGGCACGAGCGGGCCATGCGCGCGCCGCTGATGCGGCTGCTCACCCTGCCGCTATGGCGCGCCTGGCGGCGAGAGCCCGAGCCCCCCGTGCGCATCGTGCGCCGCGAGGCACCGGCCGCCGCCCCGCCGGTGGCAGCCGACCACCAGCTGGGCCCGGCAACGGGGCCGGCACCGGCGGCGTCGCTGGACGTGGCGCCGCAGCTGTACCGCCGCTGGTGCCTGGACGGCACCCCGCCGCGGATCCCGGAGTCGCTGGAGACGTCGTTCCTGAGATATGCGGGCAACGGGGAAGAACGCGAACTCGCGCCGCCCGTGCACCTGTTCGCGGACGATCCCCAGGTGGGCGAGTTCGTGCGGTTCTCTCCGCGCGGCGCGGGCCTGGGGGTGGCGTTTCCCAACCCTGCGGCGTACTTCAGCGCCGCAGTGCACCGCATCCTCCATCCCGACCTGACC
>DASQBH010000118.1:0-2927 GCA_035635315.1 Longimicrobium sp. | reverse complement strand
GGATGATGGTGGGCCCCACGTCGGCGAAGGGAACGCGGACGAACTCCGCCTGGCCGCCGTCGTATCCCCCCGTGGTGTGCGAGTAGCCGTAGATGCCGCCCACGGCGGTGGCGTTGGGGTTCACGTTGTGGCAGTTGGCGTACAGCTTTCGCGAGCAGAAGAAGCACGATCCGCAAAAGATGTTGAACGGCACCATCACGCGGTCGCCGCGCTGCAGGTTCTGCACGCTGGGCCCCACCTCTTCCACCACGCCGATGAACTCGTGCCCGAACGTCTGCCCCACGCGGGTGTCGGGCATCATCCCGTGGTAGATGTGAATGTCCGATCCGCAGATGGCCCCCATCGTCACCCGCACGATGGCGTCGTTGGGATGCTCGATGCGCGGCATCGGCTTTTCCTCCACCCGGATCCTGTACGGCCCCCGATACACCATCGCACGCATGCGCTCCCCCTCCTGTTGAACGTAAGTCCGTGACACAGCGGGGCGGGGGACTGCGCAAGCACAGTGCCCTGCCGGGGGCAGGCGCTTTCGTGATCCAGCGGGGAAAAGAACGCCTCACACGGAGTCAACGGAGTGAACGGAGTTTTCTCGTGCCGTTTCCGCTGCCCCCTCGCGCTCCGCAGACCTTCAAAACATTTCCTCACGCAGAGTTAGCAGAGTTATCAGAGTTTTTCGAGACGTTTCCTTGGGAAGGGTTGCATTCGGCACACGGTCCAGCGGAAATGGCACGAGAAAACTCTGCTAACTCTGCGTGAGGACTTGTCTTGAATTGCTTGAATGCGCCGAAAAAGCCAACGGAGCCAACGGAAGAAACCGTTGACTCCGTTGACTCCGTGTGAGGCGTATCTTTTTCTTACCGTGCCGGTGCCGCGATGTCGACGACGATGCCGCGCCAGGCGCCCTGGCGAAAGCGGATCACGCTCAGCGCGCAGCGGGTCGCGTGGCCCAGCAGGATGGCGATCCAGATGTGCAGGGGGTGCAGCGTTCCCGTCTGCTGGATGACGAAGCAGATCCCCAGCGGCACCAGCACCTGCGAGACGATGGAGATGTACAGCGGCCCCTTGGTATCCCCCGTCCCCTGCAGCGCGCCGGTGTAGGTGAGCGCCACGGCGATGAAGATGCCCGACACGCTCAGCACCCGCAGCAGCTGCACGCCGATCTCCACCACGGCCGGCTCGTCCATGCCGAACACGGCCAGCAGCTGCCGGGGGATGAGCAGGAACATGGCCCCCAGCGCGCCGGCGCCGTACATGGCGATGCGCGCCGCCACCGCCACCCCGTGCGCGGCGCGGTCCGGCTGGTTGGCCCCCAGGTTCTGCCCCGCCACCGCGGCGGCGGCCCCCATCAGCCCCATGGCCGTCCAGGTGACCAGCGAGAACAGCTGCCCGTAGCCCACGGCGAACGCCGCCTGCGCCGGCGCGCTCTGCGCCAGCGAGCCAATGAAGGCCAGCATCAGCACGCCGCCCACGTTCATGGCGATCCCCTGGATCCCCGTGGGCAGGCCAAAGCGGAAAAGGGAGCGGATGATGGTCCAGTCCGGCCGCCAGCCCTGGCCGCGGGGGAAGCTGACCACCCATCCGCCGCTCCACAGCTTGTAGAGCGAGTAGAGCGCCACCAGCCCGCTGGCGATGCACGTTCCCATCGCGGAGCCCACCGTGCCAAAGGCGGGGATGGGGCCCAGCCCGCGGATGAGCACCACGTTCAGCACCAGGTTCAGCGCCGTCATCGCCACGCCCAGCACCATGGGCGTGCGCGCGTCGCCGGCGGAGCGCAGGGCGCCGCTCAGCATGAAGAAGACGAGCATCCCGCTGCTGAACAGGAACATCACGCGGAGGAACGGCAGCGCCTCGGCCTTTACCGCGGGCGCGGCGTTCACCAGGTCCAGCAGGTACGGCGACAGAAAGTACCCCGCGGGCGCCATGATCCCCACGGCGATGCCCACGGCGGTCAGGAACGCCTGGTAGACGGTGCGGTTCACCTTTTCCTCGTCGCCCATCCCCACGAACCGCGCCACCAGCACGCTCATCCCCGAGAACAGCGAGGAGATGAAGACGATGACCACCAGGAAGATCTGGAACGCCACGCCGATGGCCGCGTTGGCCGCGTACCCCACCAGGTTGCCCACCAGCACGTGGTCCACCATCCCCTGCAGCCCGCTGATGACGTTGGTCACCATGGTGGGCCACGCCAGCTTCCACACGGCGCTCGGCAGCGGCCCCTCGATGATGGACCGGTCGTAGCGCCGCGGCCTGGGCGGGGGTGGCGGTGGAATGACGTCGGATGGGGCGGGCGTGGCGATCTCGGTCACGGATCCTCGCTGCGGAGGGGCGGGGAAAGGCTGCGCGAGCGGCCTGGTTGGCCGCGTTCGGTCAGGGGGTGGCGGACGCGGACCGTCCGGGGCGCGAAAAGCGCTTGGCGCTGCGCGCGCGTGCCTTGCGCGCCTCGGTCTCGCGGTCGCGGGGGGCCGCCCTGGTCTCCATGGAGTCCAGCAGGCGCCGTGCGGAGGCGGTCACCTCTTCCACGGCGCGGTCGAAGGCGGCTTCGTTGGCCTTCGAGGGCCGCGTGCTCCCGCTGATCTTGCGGACGAACTGCAGCGCCGCCGCCCGCACCTCGTCATCCGACGCCGGCGGCTCGAAGTTCGCCAGCACTTTGATGTTCCGGCACATGGCAATCTTCCCCTGGTTCGTGCTCCAACCACGGACGAAACGCTTCCGCGAACCTTCCGGAGCCATCAAAATACACTCTCCGGCCGCCCTGTGCACCCGGTAGAGCATCGATGCAACGCTTCAACCGCCGTGCGGCACACACACGGGCTGCGCCGGCCCCGGCAGAATGAACCGCGTCTGTCATCCGAGGCCCGGCCACGCCGCCGTCCGACGTTCAGATCGGCGAATCGAAAGACCCGCAGATCCTTCGGGCGGCGCCA
>DASQBH010000117.1:0-8664 GCA_035635315.1 Longimicrobium sp. | reverse complement strand
GGATGACGGAGGCGGAGGCGACGGACCCGGGCTACTGGGCGCGCCACCTGTACGAGCCCGTGCGCTTCGACGCGGGCATGGCCGAGTTGCTGGGCGACCCGGATCGCGTGCTGCTGGAACTGGGGCCCGGGGAGACGCTTTCCGAATTCGCCCGGCAGCACTCGCCCGCACCCCTGGCCGTGGGCTCACTGCGCGGCGCGGGGGAGGAGGCGGCCGACGAGGCGTACCTGCTGGGCGCGCTGGGACGGCTGTGGACGGCGGGGGTGCTCCCCGACTGGCGCGGCGTCTTCGGGGGCGAGCGCCGCGGGCGGGTGCCGCTTCCCACCTACCCGTTCGAGCGCTCCAGCTACTGGGTCCGTCCGTCGAGCGCCGCGAAGCCGGTGGATGAGTCCCCGGCGGCCGGGATCGGCGCGTCCACGGCGTCGGGAGCCCCGGGGATAACGCGCTCGCCGCGCGAGGTCCTTTCCCTCTCCGAACCCTACGTAGCGCCGCGGGGGGAGACGGAGCGGCAGCTTCAGGACCTGTGGGAGCGGCTGCTGGGGGTGGAGGGGGTCGGCGCGAACGACAACTTCTTCACGCTGGGCGGGCACTCGCTGCTGGGGACGCGGCTGATCGCCCGGGTGCGGCAGGAGATGGGGGTGGAGCTGCCGATGGAGGCGCTCTTCCGCTCCCCCACCATCGCCGCCATGGCCGCGGAGGTCACGGAGGCCAAGCTGCGCGCGGTGGATCCCGACGCGCTGGCGGCGGCGCTGGACGAGGTGCTCGGGATGTCCCCCGACCAGGTGCGCGCCCTGCTGGACGGCGAGGCGCTGCCGGCCGGCGCGGGGGCGTAAAGGTCAAAAGAATTGGTCTCACGCAGAGTTAGCAGAGTTAGCAGAGTTTTCTCGTGCCGTTTCCTTCGTTCACGGCGCGAAGGCTGATCGGCGTGAGCGGACGGCGTGGAAGGCCCCGTCGACGAGGCACGAGCCGGCGTGAGGTGTCGGGAACGGTGGAGGGATGGAAGCGCGGCAGGGGGCACATCCGCGTTTTTTGGGGGAGGGATGCGGACCGCCGGACGCTCTCCGCGGCGAGCGGGGGCAGGCCGTCCACATCACCTGATGCGCGATCCCGAAAACCGTCTCTCACCTCCACGAACGAGGTGAGCGGCAGGGGTTTTCGGACGCCCGTCTTTTCCGGATCCGGCACAGGGCCGCCGCTCCACGGAGCGAACGAATCTCCAATCACGTTGCAGGCAACCGTATGACAGTGCTGGCCGACCGCATCGCCGGGCTGACGCCCGAACAGCGGGAGCTGCTCCTTCGCCGGCTGGCGGGGCAGGCGGGTGCGCCCGCCGCGCCCGCGCCCGGCGCCATCCGCCCCCGCGCCAACCGCGACGGTCCGGCCCCGACCTCCCGGGGGCAGGAGAACCTGTGGATGCTGGACCAGATGGACCCGGGCAGCCCGTCCGGCAACATCTCGTTCCCCGTGCGCCTGCGCGGGCCGCTGGACGCCGGCGTGCTGGAGCGCGCCTTTGCCGAGGTGGTGCGCCGCCACGACGCGCTGCGCACCACCTTTCCGCTGGTGGACGGGATCCCCGTGCAGCGCGTCTCCACCGAGCCGTTCGCCGGCCTGATGGTCCAGGACCTGTCCGCCCTCCCCGACGCCGAGCGCGAGGCCGAAGCGCGGGCACGGGTGGGGGAGGAGATGAATCACGGCTTTTCGCTGCGGGACGGCCCGCTCCTGCGCGTCGCACTGCTGCGGCTGGCGCCCGACGACCACGTGCTGGTGCTGCTGCTGCACCACATCGTGGGCGACGGGTGGAGCCTGGACGTGCTCTTTCGCGAGCTGGCCGCGCTGTACGGCGCCTTTTCGCGGGGCCTCTCCTCGCCCCTCCCCGAGCTTTCCCTGCAGTACGGGGACTGGGCCGCGTGGCAGCGCGAGCGGCTGGCCAGCGGGCAGGTGGAGGCGCTGGTGGAGTACTGGCGCCGCACCCTGGCCGGTGCCCCGCCGGTGCTGGAGCTTCCCGCCGACCGCCCGCGCCCCGAGTCGTTCATCCAGCAGGCCGGGTGGGCCCGGGGCTTCGTCCTGCCGCGCGAGGTGGCGGACGGGCTGCGCGCGCTGTGCCGCGCGGAGGGCGCCACCCCGTTCGGGGGGCTGCTGGCCGTCTTCAAGGCGCTCCTGCTGCGCTGGACCGGCCAGGAAGACCTGGTGGTGGGGACGGTGGTGGCCAGCCGCACCCGGGTGGAGATCGAGGCGCTGATCGGCTACTTCATCAACGCGCTGGCGCTGCGCACCCGGCTGGACGGCGATCCGTCCTTTCGCCAGGCGCTGCGCCGCGTGCGCGACACCGTCAGCGGCGCGTACGCGCACCAGGACCTGCCGTTCGAGGTGCTGCTGGAGGAGCTGCGGCCGGAGGTGCGCGCGGGGTACCCGCTCGTGGTCCAGGTGCAGTTCCTTCTGCAGAACGCCACGGGCGAGCTGCGGCTTCCGGGGCTGGAGACCGAGGAGCTTCCCGTGGAGCGCAGCGCGGCGGAGGTGGACCTTACCCTGAGCGCGGTGGAGCAGGAGGACGGCGGCGTGCGGTTCAGCCTGGAGTACTCCACCGAGCTGTGGGACGCGGCCACGGTGGAGCGCCTGGGCCACGCGCTGCTGCACCTGGCGGCCGCCGCCGTCTCCGCGCCCGACCAGCCGCTCTCCACCCTGGCCCTGCCGGAGGGGGCGATGGAGGGACTGGGCCGCCGTGGGCTCGACGCTCCCGCCCCCGCGCCGGCCGCGGAGGCCGAGGAGACGCCCGCCCCCGGGCGCGAGTGGCAGCCGCTGGCGCTCTCCGCGCGGACGGCGGAGGCGCTCGACGCGGAGGCGGCGCGGCTGGCGGGGCTCGTGCGCGCGCACCCGCAGCTGCCCCTGGCCGACGTGGCGTACGCGCTGGCGCGCCGCCCCTCGTTCGCGCACCGGCGCGTGGTGCTGGTGCGCGGAGAAGAGGACGCCGCGGCCGCGCTGGAGGGAAGCGCGCCGGGGCGCGTGCTGGACGGGGTCGCGGAGGGGAGCGGCGCACCCGTCGTGTTCCTCTTTCCCGGCGAGGACGCCGTCTGGGTGGGGATGGGGCGCGGATTGTACGACGCCGAGCCCGTCTTTCGCGCGGAGCTGGATCGCTGCGCGGAACTGCTGCGCCCGCACCTGGGGCTGGACCTGCGCGAGGCGCTGTACCCCGCGGATGAGGAGGATCCGTCCGCGGCGGAGCGCCTGGGGCGGGCGGAGCTGGCGCAGCCGGCCGCGGTGGCGTTCGGGCTGGCGCTGGCGCGGGTGTGGGAGGCGTGGGGGATCGTTCCCGAGGCGGTGATGGGGCACGGGGTGGGCGAGATCACCGCGGGGTGCGTCGCGGGGGTGCTGCCGCCGGAGGACGCGCTGGAGCTGGCGGCGGCGCGCGGTCGGTGCATCGGCGAGCTCCCCCCCGGCGCCCGGCTGGACGTGGCGCTGCCGCCGGACGCGGTGGAGTCCTTCCTGGTCCCCGGGGCGGCGGTCGCGGAGGTGAACGCACCCTCCGCCTGCGTGGTGGCCGGGCGCGAGGGACCGGTGGTGGAGGTCGAACGCCGTCTGCGCGAGGCCGGACACCCGGTGCGCCGCCGCCCGTCGCCCTTCGGCTTCCGCTCGCCGCTGGCCAAGCTGGCGAGCGCGCGGCTCCTTCCCGTCGCCGCGCGCATGCGGCTGTCTCCGCCGCGGGTTCCGCTCGTCTCCGCCGCCACCGGCACCTGGCTCACGGACGACGAGGCCACGGAACCCTCCTGGTGGGCGTTCCACTTCCGCCAGGTGGTGCAGTTCGATGCCGGAGTCTCGGAGCTGCTGCGCGAGCCCTGGCGCGTGCTGCTGGAGGTGGGGCCCGGGACCACGCTCCGCGACATCATCGCCCTTCGCGCAGGGGACGACGGGGCGGCGCCGCGGACCATCGCCTCGCTGGATGAGGGCGCGGGGCTGCCGGAGCCGGCGCGGCTGCTGGGCGCGCTGGGCCGGCTGTGGGTGCGGGGCGCGTCGCCCCACTGGCCCGCGGTCTGGGCCGGCGAGCGCCACCCCGTGCCGCTTCCCGGCGAAGACGCCGCTTCCCTCGCGGCGCCGCGGGAGAGCGCTTCCCCAGCCGCGGAGCCTTCGGCGCGGCTGTGCATCCACCCGCTCTTCCAGGCCCAGGTGGCTCGCACGCCCGACGCCGTGGCGGTGGAGCACGAGGGCCGGCCGCTCACCTACCGGCAGCTGGGCGAGCGGGCGGAGCGGCTGGCGCGCCGGCTGGCCGCGGTCCAGTCCACGGAGGCGCGGGTCGGGGTGCTGCTGGAGCGGTCGGCCGACGTGCCGGCCGCCCAGCTGGCGGTGCTGATGGCGGGGTGCGCCTTCGTGCCGATGGACCCGGCGTATCCCGACGATCGGCTGGCGTACCTGGCGGGCGACGCCGGGGTGCGCGTCGTCATCACCCGCGCGGCGCTGCAGAGGCGCGTTCCCGCCGGGGTGACCGCGCTGTGCGTGGACGAGGACGACGGCGCGGCGATCGACCTCGTGCTCCCCGAGGTGCGGCCGGAGAACGCGGCGTACGTTATCTACACCTCCGGCAGCACCGGCGCGCCCAAGGGTGTCGTCATCCCCCACGCGGCGCTGGTGAACCACGCGCTGGCGGTGGCGGAGGAGTACGGGCTGAACGAGGCGGACCGGGTGCTGCAGTTCGCCTCGCCGGCGTTCGACGTGGCGCTGGAGGAGGTGTACCCCACCCTGCTGCGCGGCGCCACGCTGGTGATCCGCGACGAGCGGGCGATGGACTCGCTGGCCTCCTTCCTCGCGTTCGCGCGGGAAAAGGCGCTCACCGTGTGGAACCTGCCCAGCCCGTACTGGCACGAGCTGGTGGGCGAGCTGGAGCGCTCCGGGGCTTCGATCCCGGACGCCCTGCGGCTGCTGGTGGTGGGGAGCGAGGCCGCGTCGGCGGAGGCGCTGCGGGCGTGGCGGCGGATCGCGGGCGAGCGCGTGGCCTTTCGCAACGCCTACGGACCGACGGAGGCCACCGTCACCGCGACCGTCTACGCGCCGCCGGCGGAGGGCCCGCCCGCGGACGCCGCGACGGTGCCGATCGGCGCGCCGCTGGCGAAGGTGGCGGCGTACGTGCTGGATCCCCGCGGCGAGTCCGTTGCGGAGGGCGAGGCGGGGGAGCTGTACCTGGGCGGGGCCGGCGTGGCCCGCGGCTACCTGGGCCGCCCGTCCGCGACCGCCGCTGTCTTCGTCCCGGACCCGTTCTCGGCGGAGCCAGGCGCGCGAATGTACCGCACCGGCGACCGCGTGCGCTGGAGGGAAGTGCGGGAGGGGGACGGAGGTGACGATTCGCGCGAAACCGCCTCCACTTTCGCACTCTCGCACTCTCGCACTTTCGCACTCGAGTTCCTGGGCCGCGTGGACCGGCAGGTGAAGGTGCGCGGATTCCGGGTGGAGCCGGAGGAGATCGAAGCGGTTCTGCGCGCGCACCCCGCCGTGCGCGAGGCGGCCGTCCTGCTGCGGGAGGACGTTCCCGGCCGCGCGCGGCTGGTCGGCTACGCGGCGGCGGACGAGGGGGTGACGGCGGACGAGCTGCGCGCGCACCTGGCCGGGCGCCTGCCGGCGTACATGGTTCCCGAGGCGCTGCTGGTCCTTCCCTCGCTCCCCGTGACCCCGGGCGGCAAGGTGGACCGCCGGGCCCTTCCCGCGCCCGCCGCCCCGGCGCGCGCCGCGGGCGAGGCGCCCCGCGAGGGGACGGAGGCCCGCGTGGCCGCCGTGTGGGAGGAGGTGCTGCGGGTAGAGAGCGTGTCGCGCGGCGAATCCTTCCTGGGGCTGGGTGGCAACTCGCTGCTGGCGGCGCAGGTGGTGAGCCGGCTGCACCACGCGCTGGGGGTGGAGCTCTCCGTCCCCGTGCTGCTGGAGGCGTCCACCGTGGCGGGCGTGGCGGAGGCCGTGGAGCGCAGCTCTTCGCGGCCGCGGACGGCACCGCCCCGGTCCCGCGGGGGGCCGGTCGAGGGCGACTGGCCGCTTTCGCTTTCGCAGCAGCGCGCCTTCTTCATGAGCCGGCTGCAGCCCGACAGCCTGGCGTACCAGTTCCAGGCGGCGCTGCGCTTTACGGGCGCGCTGGACGCGGACGTGCTGGAGCGCAGCCTGGAAGAGATCGTGCGCCGGCACGCCATCTTCCGCACCTCCTTTCCCCAGTCCGACGGGGAGCCGGTCCAGCGGGTGCATCCGCCGCTGCGCATCCACCTTCCCCGCGAAGACCTGCGCGCCGTCCCCGCGCACGAGCGGCGCGCGGAGGCCGACCGCCGCATCCGCGCCGAGCTGGAGAAGCCGTTCGACCTCGCGCGGCCGCCCCTGATCCGCTGGCGCCTGTTCCAGCTGGAGGACGACGTGTGGGAGATGGCGCACGTGGAGCACCACATCGTCCACGACGGGTGGTCGTTCAACGTGTTCCTGGCGGACCTGCTGGAGATCTACCGCGCCTTTGCCGAGGGACGGCCCTCGCCGCTGGCCGAGCCGGTGCTGCACTTCGCGGACTACTCCGCCTGGCAGCGGGAGTGGATGCAGGGCCCCGAGGCCGCGGAGCAGCTGGAGTTCTGGCGGAACCAGCTGGCCGGCGCGCCGCCGCTGCTGGAGCTTCCCACCGACCGTCCCCGGCCGGCCGTGCAGCGCTTTCGCGGCGGGCTGCGCCGCATGGAGCTCACCGCGGCCGAGGCGGAGGCGCTGCGGGCGCTGGGGCGCGCGCACGACGCCACGCTCTTCACCACCATGCTGGCGGGCTTCGCGCTGCTGATGCACCGGTACAGCGGGCAGGCGGACGTGTGCATCGGCTCGGGCGTGGCCAACCGGCGCTTTCGCGAGGTGGAGGGGCTCATCGGGATGCTGGTGAACTCCGTCGTCCTGCGCGTGGGGCTGGAAGGAGACCCCACCGTCGCCGAGCTGCTGGCACGGACGCGCACCACCACGCTGCAGGCGTTCGCGCACCAGGACCTGCCGTTCGACAGCGTGGTGCAGTCGCTCTCGCCCGAGCGCAGCCTGAGCTACAACCCGCTGCACCAGGTGACGTTCAGCTTCGACGACGCGCGCATGCCCGAGGTGGACGTCCCCGGGGTGGAGGTGACGGTGCGCGAGGGGCTGAGCAACGGATCCGCCAAGTACGACATGAACATCATCGTGGCCCCGCGCGCGCAGGCCGCCCGCTTCAGCGACGGGTGGGAGGCCGGGGGGCTGACGGTGCTGTGGGAGTACGACGCCGACCTGTTCGACGCGGAGACGATCGACGGGATGCTGCGGCAGTACCGGCACCTGCTGGGCGCCGCGGCCGGAGCGCCGGGGACGCGGGTGAGCGAGGTGCCGCTGCTGGACGACGCCGAGCGCGCGCGGGTGCTGAACCAGTGGAACCACACCGACGCCCCGTATCCAGGGGAGTCGTCCATCCACGCCCTGTTCGCCGGGCAGGCGGCGCGCACGCCCGACGCCGTGGCGGTGGTGATGGAGAACGAGTCGCTCACCTACGGCGAGGTGGACGCGCGGGCCAACCGCCTGGCGAGCCACCTGGCCGCCCTGGGCGTGGGGCCGGAGACGCGGGTGGGGCTCTGCCTGGAGCGCGGCCCGGAGATGGTGGTCGCCCTCCTGGCCATCCTCAAGGCCGGCGGCGCCTACGTGCCGCTGGACCCCGCCTATCCCGCCGAGCGGCTGGCGTTCATGCAGGCCGATTCAGGGATCGCGGTGCTGCTGACGCAGGAGTCGCTGCGCGCCGCGCTCCCCGCCGCGGACCGCGTGGTCGTCGTGAGCATCGACGGCGACGCCCGGGAGATCGCGAATGGGGATCCCGCTATTCCCTGTTCCCTGTTCCCTGTTCCCTCAGACGGTCTGGCGTACGTCATCTACACCTCCGGCAGCACCGGCGCGCCCAAGGGCGTGGCCGTCGAGCACCGGAGCGTCGTCCGCCTGGTCCGCGGCGCCGATTACGTCTCGCTCGGCCCGGACGAGGTGATCCTGCAGGCCGCGCCGGTCTCGTTCGACGCGGCGACCTTCGAGATCTGGGGCGCGCTGCTCAACGGCGGCCGGCTGGTGCTGGTGCCGGGCACCGCTCCTTCGCTGGAGGAGCTGGGCGGCGCCATCGTCCGCCACGGCGTCACCACGCTCTGGCTGACGGCGGGGCTGTTCCAGGTGATGGTGCAGGAGCGGCTGGAGAGCCTGCGCGGCGTGCGCCAGCTGCTGGCCGGCGGCGACGTGCTTCCGGTGGACGCCGTGGCGAAGGTGCGCGCGCGCTTTCCCGCGCTGCGGCTGATCAACGGCTACGGGCCCACGGAGAACACCACCTTCACCTGCTGCCACACGGTGGACGACGCGTGGAGCGGAGGGCCCGTCCCCATCGGCCGCCCGATCAGCAACACGCGCGTCTACGTGCTGGACGCGGCGCTGCGCCCCGTTCCCGTCGGCGTGCCGGGCGAGCTGTACGCGGGCGGCGACGGGGTGGCGCGCGGCTACCTGGGGCGCGCCGCGCTCACCGCCGAGCGCTTCGTCCCCGATCCCTTCTCGTCGAAGCCCGGCGCGCGGCTGTACGGCTCACCTACGCGATCGAGGACGCGGACGGCAAGCAGCTCGACGACGCCCTGCTCCGGCGGCTGCTCGAGGCGACCGGCCAGCTCGACACGACCTTCACCCACGACAACATCC
>DASQBH010000116.1:0-3874 GCA_035635315.1 Longimicrobium sp. | reverse complement strand
GATAGACCGGCACCTCGAACCGGGGGGCGAAGTCCACGCCCGGCGCTTCGGCCGTGGCCTGCAGCACCCACTGGATGTACGACGACGAAGACCGGGGCTCGGAGGTGGGCTCGCAGTGGGCGGGAATGTCGAACTCCACGGGAATGGCGCCCGTGGAGCGGGCGGGGCTGGCGGGGAGCGTCTTTTCCGTTTCCCATACCAGCCGCTCGGCGCCGTATCGGCCTTTTTCGCGCCGCAGGCAGGTAAGGCGCAGCCTGATGGACGCCGCGTCCGCCGGCAGGCGGTCGCTGATGATCCGTCCAACCAGCCGGCCGCCGATGGCCGGGAGGGCCTCGGCCATCTGGAGCGTGGACTTCCCGAAGCGACGCCACCGCCGGCGCGCGCGCAGCGCCGCGATGATCAGGACGATGCCGACGAGCGGCAGGATCAGGCCGGCAAGGGCAGCCCGGCTGCCGCTGCGCAATCCATCCGCGAGCCCGAAGTAGAAGGGGCTCAGGAACAGGTTCCATCCCAGCGCCGCCGCCCAGACGGCGCGAAGGCCCTGCGTTTCGCTGGAATCGATGCGCCCCACCTGGTTGCGCTGGCGTCCAGGCCACGGCCGTCCGGGCCGGCGCGCTTTGCGGGCCCGGGCCGCCTTTCGCGCGCCGTACAGGGAGCCGATCATGAGCCCGAAGCCGACGCCGCAGAACGCCAGCGCAAAGATCCCTACGGACAGGGCTTCTTCCCGGGCTCCCTCCCGGTACGCGCGCACCGCGTTGGCCGCACCCCAGACCCCGGCCAGGGCAAACGGCAGCGCGAACAGGACCATGCCGCCGGGCCCGCCCGCGTCTCCGCCGGTTGTTTCTCGATCCGATGCCATGATCCGTCGGCGGGCGACTGCGTGAGTGGTATCGGGCGGCCCGGGCGCCGTCATCCAGGCGAACGAGGCACGTCCGCGGGCGGGAAAGATCCCGTTCATGATCATTCCCCGGCTCGAAAGCGCAAGGCTCATCGGAGCCCTGGCGCGGGGGACCACGGCCGCCGGGGCTTTGATCTCCGCCGCGGAACGTCCGGCGGCGTTTCGGCATCGCGCGCCGTGCCCTACATTGGCGCGCGCGGCTCCGCATCACCACGAACGCACATCCGCCGGTTCAGCATGCCTGTAGAGAAGCCCGAAAAGACCCGCGACCGCCTGTACCTGATCGACGGCTACGCGCTCATCTACCGCGCGTTCTTCGCGCTCATCTCGCGCCCGCTGGTCTCGTCAAAGGGCGAGAACACGTCGGCCGCGTGGGGGGTCGCGCGGTTCCTCATCAAGGTCTTTGAAAAGCACAACCCCGACTACCTGGGGATGGTGTTCGACGCGGGCGACAGCGAGCGGGTGGAGCTGTACCCCGAGTACAAGGCCACGCGCGAAAAGATGCCCGACGAGCTGGCCCTCTCCATCCCCCGCATCCGCGAGCTGGTGGAGGCGTTCAACGTTCCCGTGCTGGAGCTGCAGGGGTACGAGGCCGACGACGTGATCGGCACGCTGGCCGCGAAAGCCGTCGACCAGGGGCTGGAGACCGTCATCATCAGCGGCGACAAGGACTTCTACCAGCTCATCCGCCCCCACGTCTGCCTGCTGAACCCCGGCCGCGGCGGCCCCACGGCGGTGGAGGAGGAGTGGGTGGACCTGCGCAACGCCAACGAACGCTTGGGCGTGCCGCCGCAGCACGTGGTCGATTACCTGGGCCTGATCGGCGACAGCAGCGACAACGTGCCGGGGGTAAAGGGGATCGGCCCCAAGACGGCGATCCAGCTGATCGAGGAGTACGGGGCCATCGAGAACCTCCTCGCCCACACCGCCGACATCAAGAGCAAGCGGGCCCGCGAGGCGCTGGAGGCCTTTGCCGCCGACGCGCTGCTGAGCAAGAAGCTGGTCACCATCCGCGAAGACCTGCCGGTGGACCTGGATCTCGAGGCGCTGAAGTGCCGCGAGCCGGACCGGCCGCGGCTCAAGGACATCTTCCTGGACCTGGAGTTCCACTCGCTGGTGCGCGACTTTGCCGCCGCGGGCCCCGCCGGCGCCACGGAGGCCGAGGCGCGCCCCGCCAACCGGCTGGAGGCGACGTACACGCTCCTGTCGACGACGCAGGAGGTGCTCGACCTGGTCGCGAAGGCGCGGGCGGCGGGGCGGTTCGCGGTGGACACGGAGACGGACAACACCGACCCCATGCGCGCCACGCTGTGCGGCATCTCGCTGGGCGTGGACGTGGGGCACGCGTACTACCTTCCCTTCCGCCACCGCACCCGCGGCCCGGACCAGGGCGACATGCTGGGCGAGCTGATGCCGCCGGTGAGCAAGGACGGGCCGGACTGCGAGGTGGTGGCCAACCTGGCGGACCTGCATTCGGAGCAGATGCGGCCGCTGATCGAGCTGCTGGAGGACGAGACGGTCAGGAAGGTGGGGCAGAACCTCAAGTACGACTTCCTGGTGTTTCGCCGCGAGGGGATCACGCTGCGGGGGATCGACTTCGACACCATGATCGCCAGCTACGTGCTGGAGCCGGGGCGGCGCGAGCACGGGCTGGACTCGCTGGCCATCCAGCACCTGGACCACAAGACCATCGCCTACGACGAGGTGGCGGGGAAGGGAAAGACGGAGATCCCCTTCGCCGAGGTGGCGCTGGACGTGGCCTGCACCTACGCGGCGGAGGATGCGGACATCGCCCTGCGCCTGGCGGAGAAGTTCGGGCCGGAGATGGAGAGCCTGCACCTGGACTCGCTCTTTCGCGACGTCGAGATGCCGCTGGTGCACGTGCTGGCGGAGATGGAGTGGAACGGCATCCGCATCGACGAGCCGTTCTTCCGCCGCATGGGCGAGGAGCTGCGCACGGCGCAGAAGGCGCTTGAGGGGCAGATCTACGCCGAGGCGGGGGAGGAGTTCAACATCGGCAGCACGCCGCAGCTGCGCGAGATCCTGTTCGGCAAGCTGGGGCTTCCCGTCATCAAGAAGACCAAGACGGGCGCGTCGACGGACGTGGACGTGCTGCAGGCGCTGGCGGCCAAGGGGCACGCCCTCCCCACGCTGCTGATGCAGTACCGGCAGATCGACAAGCTGCGCGGCACCTACGTCGACACCCTGCCGCACGCGGTGAACCCGGAGACGGGGCGCATCCACACCTCGTTCAGCCAGACCATCGCGGCCACGGGGCGGCTGTCGTCGTCGGACCCCAACCTGCAGAACATCCCCATCCGCACGGAGATGGGGGCGGAGATCCGCCGCGGCTTCATCCCCGCGGAGGGGCACCGATTCGTCAGCGCCGACTACTCGCAGATCGAGCTGCGCATCCTGGCGCACTACTCGCGCGACGAGGCGTTCGTGGAAGCGTTCCGCGCGGGGCTCGACATCCACAAGCAGACGGCCAGCATCGTCTTCGGCGTGCCGCTCGACGCCGTGACCAAGGAGATGCGCGACCGGGCCAAGACGGTGAACTTCGGCATCATCTACGGGCAGGGGCCGTTCTCGCTGGGCAACCAGCTGGGGATCAGCAACGCCGAGGCAAAGGAGTTCATCGAGGAGTACTTCCGCCGCTTTCCGGGCGTCCGCCGCTACCTGGACGAGCAGGTGGAGCTGGCCAAGTCGCGCGGCTACGTGGAAACGCTCACGGGGCGCCGGCGCTACATCCCGGAGCTCAAGTCGCGCAACTGGAACATCCGGGCGTTCGGCGAGCGGGCGGCCACCAACGCGCCCATCCAGGGGACGGCGGCGGACCTCATCAAGATCGCCATGATCCGCATCCACGACGACCTGCTGGTGCAAAAGCGGGTGGATGCGAAGATGCTCCTGCAGGTGCACGACGAACTGCTCTTCGAGACCCCGGCCGGCAACGAGGCCGCCGTCCGCGAGATG
>DASQBH010000115.1:0-6771 GCA_035635315.1 Longimicrobium sp. | reverse complement strand
TGGCCCGTGCCCTCACGCTGCTCATCTTCGCGGCCACGGCCACGGCCGCGCGGATCGGGGTCCACTGCATCGCCGACCGGCGCCTGCGCCGCCGCTTCCCGGTCTACGGGCCGGACGAGTTCTCGGGGCTGTACGATCTCTATCGCGAGGCCGGAAGGCGGATCGGGATGAAGCGCCTGCCGCCGCTGCACCGGCACGCGGACGAGGGCCCGCTGGCATTCACCACGGGGTGCTTCTGGCCCGCCGTCTTCCTGGCACCCGCCGTGATCCGCTCCCTGGGAACGGACGAGCTTCGCGCGGTGCTGGTGCACGAGCTCGTCCACGTGCGGCAGCGGGACAACCTGCGCGCCTGGCTCGGCAGCCTTCTCTCCATCGGCGCACTGGCGGTGCTGGTGCAGGGCGCCGCGCTCTACGTGCTGTTCTACCAGATGGAGCTGCCCTACGGCTTTCCGCAGGCCATCCTGCTCAGCGCGGGGGTGCTCGCCCTGCTCTGGACCTTCCGCTCCGTCGTCTGGCCCAGGCTGGTCTTTGGGCGCGAGCTCTCGTGCGATGAACGGGTGGTGAAGGCGGTGCAGGATCCGCTGGTGGTCGCCGCGTCGCTGGTGCAGGTGTGGCGTCTGCAGAAAGCTCTCGCCCCCCGGCCAAGGGCGCGCTGGATCCATGCCCACCCCCTGGTCCGGAGCCGCTCGAGCGTGGAGGAGCGCGTGCGCCGCCTGATGGATTACCGGCCCGACCCGCGCCGCGCCCGGCTCACCACGGCGCGCCGGACGCTGACCGCCGCGGCGCTGGTGTGGACGTCCCTGTTCCTCTGGACCTACCACACCTCCGAGCTGAGTTCCGAGCTGCGCGCCCAGGTTCGCGAGTCCGCGCCCGAGCTCGGCCGGCCGCGGCCTGAGATTCCCGTGCCCGCGCCGACGCTCGACCGGTCGCGCAGGTAGCAGCACCCGCCTCTCCGCAGGTCGTGGAGAGGCTTCTGCCCGCCCCTTTCTACTACATGGCGTAGTATGGAATCGATGAGGATCTGCAGCATGAAAGAGCGCATCACACGAGGAACGCTCCGCTCGATGGAGGGCTGCACCGCGTCGCTCCGCACGCGTCCGCGCCTCCGCGCGGTCCTGTGCGCGCTGGCGGGCGTGCTGGCCTTCGCCGGGACGCCGGCGACGGCGGGTGCCCAGCTGTTTTCCCAGCCGACGGGTGCCGTTGCGCATGCGACCGCCGACCAGCCGGTAGAGATCGAGCTGCGGAGCGCGGCCCGGGCGGTGGCGCCGGGGGACACGATCCCGGTGGCGATCCGGCTGCGCCCCAACCCGGGGTGGCACACCTACTGGCGTCACGCGGGCGACGTCGGCAGCGCGCCGGTGGTCACCTGGCGGCTGTCCCAGGGCGCCACGGCCGCGCCGCTGCGCTGGCCCGCGCCCGAGCGGATGGAGGCGCCGCCGCTCGCGTCGTACGGCTACAAGCGAGAGGTGCACCTTCTGGGCGCCGTGCACGTGCCCCCGTCCGCACGCGTGGGATCCACCATCGACCTGGGCGCGGAGATCACGTGGGTGGTGTGCCACGAGGAGTGTGTCGCGGGCGACGCCAACGTCGTGCTCACCGTGCCCGTGGCCGCCAGGACGGTCGCCGATGAGGCGGTCGCCCGCGTGTTCGCGGCGGAGGCCGCGCGCGTCCCGGCGCGGCTGGACGGCTGGACGTTCAGCGCCGCGGTCGATTCGTCCGCCGTGCTGCTGCACGCGTACCCGCCTGATGCAGGCGCGATCGCCTCGGCGCGTACCCCGCGCGTGCAGTTCTTCATCGACTCGGCAGGGGTGATCGACCACGCGGCGCAACCCCGGGTTCGCACGGTTCCGGTCGGCCTGGAACTGCAGATGGACCGCTCGGCGTTCGTGGCAGGCACTCCCTCCCGGATCACCGGGGTGCTCGCGATCGACACCGCGGCCTCGGCGGGCGGCGGCGCGCTCCCCATGCTGCTGGAAGTGGATGCGCCGGTCGTGGCCATGGCGCAGCTCGCCGCCGTTTCGCCACCTGCGCCCGGCGCGGCCGGGGGATGGGCCGCGCTCGCGATCGCGGGGCTGCTCGCCCTGCTGGGCGGGACGCTGCTCAACCTGATGCCGTGCGTGCTCCCCGTGCTCTCCATCAAGGCGCTGGGGATGGCGGAAGCGGCCGCACACGACCGGCGTACGGCGCGTCGGCACGTGATGTTGTTCGGGGCCGGCGTGCTGGTGTCGATGTGGGCGCTGGTGGGCGCGCTGCTCGCCCTGCGGGCCGCGGGGACGGAAGTGGGATGGGGCTACCAGCTGCAGAACCCGGCGGTGGTCGGCGCGCTCGCGCTTCTCGTCTTCGCGGCGGGTCTCAACATGGCCGGCGTGTTCGACCTGGTGCCCGTCGGCGGGGGTCTCTCCGCCGCGGCGAGCCGTGCACCCCGCGGCGTGGAAGCCTTCCTGAGCGGCGTGCTCGTCACCGCGCTGGCGACGCCGTGCAGCGCCCCGTTCCTGGCCGCGGCGGTGGCGTACGCGGTCACGGCGGGGGCGGCCGAGTCGTTCGTCGTGTTCACGGCGCTGGGGCTGGGCCTGGTCTGGCCGCTCGCGATGGTGGCCGCGGTGCCACGCCTGCGCGCATGGCTGCCGAAGCCGGGCGCCTGGATGGTCACGCTGCGCCAGGTCCTCGCCTTTCCGCTGTTCGCGACGGTCGTCTGGCTGGCCTGGGTGCTCGGGCGCCAGACCGGCGCGGGCGCGGTGGTCGCGCTGCTCGCCGCCTGCACCTTGCTCGCGTTCGGGCTGTGGGCGCTGGGCCGCTTCGGCACCCTCGCGTCGCCGGCGGGTCGCCGCCGCCTGGCGCAGGGGCTCGCGATCGCGTCAGCCGCCGGCGCGCTCGCGCTGGTCTGGCGTGCACCCGCGCAGGGTGCATGGACGCAGGGCGCCGTGCAGGCGGGGAGCACGACGCAGGCCGAGGGTGCGCTGACGTGGCGGCCGTACAGCGCGGAACTGCTGCAGGCGCAGCGCGACAGCGGCCGCGTGGTCCTGGTCGACTTCACGGCCGACTGGTGCCTCACCTGCAAGGTGAACGAGCGCGTCGCCTTCGGTTCCGAGGCGGTGCGCGACGCGATCCGCGATCACGGCGTGACGCTGCTGCGCGCCGACTGGACGACCCGCGACCCCGTCGTGACGCGCGCGCTCGCCGCGTTCGGGCGCAACAGCGTCCCGTTCGTCGTCATCTACCCGCGGGCCCGCGATGCGGCGCCCATCATCCTTCCCACGCTGCTCACCTCCGGCATCGTGACCCGCGCGTTCCAACGCGCCGCGGCGCCACCGTCCGGAGCCCAACCCTCCGCCGCGCCGACCGGCGGGCGGATCCAAACTTCCTGACCCTGGAGACAACCTCATGACTTCCACGACCACGCCCAGGCGGCGCCCCCGCAAGCTTCTCATCTTCGCCGGGATCACCGGCGCCGTACTGCTGTTCGGCGGCATCTCCGCACAGCGGATGCTGGCCGCCAAGGCGGACCCGGAGAGCCTGCCGGACCTCCTGACGGTCGGCGCGCCCGCGCCGGCGTTCACGGCGACCGACACGCGCGGCGCATCGCACTCGCTCGCCGGCTACGCGGGCAAGTGGGTGGTCCTGGAGTGGTTCAACCACGGATGCCCGTACACCAGGAAGCACTACGCCCCGCTGAACGGCGGCACCGGGAACTCGCAGGCCATGCAGCAGGAGTACACCGGGCGCGGGGTGATCTGGCTCTCGGTCGTGTCGTCGGGTCCGGGAAGGCAGGGGTACACGTCGGCCAAGAAGGCCGAGGACATGGCTCGCGACAAGGGCGCGGCGCCGACCGCCATCATCCGTGACACGGCGGGCGTGCTGGGACGGCTGTACGGAGCCCGCAACACGCCGCAGTACGCGATCGTCGATCCGCAGGGCGTGCTTCGCTACGTCGGTGCGATCGACGACCGGAATTCGGCGAGCGCCAAGGACATCGCGGGGTCCACGAACTACGTCCGCGCCGCGCTCGACGCGGGGCTGGCGGACCAGCCGATCGCGGTTGCCCAGACCCAGCCCTACGGCTGCGAAGTGAAGTATTGATCGTGCCTGAGCGGGTGTTGCTGAACCTCGCACAGGGGGCCGGTCATCCTGAGGGAGGCGCCACTCCGCAACTTGCTTGCACATAATACTTTGCCGCCGACCGAAGGACCTTGCCAGCAAAGCCGGGAGGCCGGATTCGAGCCATGAAGCCTGCTCCTCGGTTGCCGTAAGAAGGTCCTTCGGTCGCGCACAAGGGATTGTGATGATGCGAGTTCCGCGTGAGCGCTCCCTCAGGATGACTGTTTCGCTACGTGCGGACGCGGTTTGGCAGCACTCTCCAAGCCGACGGGCTCGTCTACATCGACCACGCCAGGCTGCGGCAGCGTCACCGGGCAGCGGATCTCGTCGAATACACTCGTAAGGACCACTCGAATGCTGAATCACATCGCGCGCCGTTCCTGCGCCGCCGCGCTGCTCGCCGTCGTCGCCGCCGCATGGCCGCTGGCCGCACAGCCGCGCACGCCGCCGACCGCGAAACTCGACTCCATCGCCGCGGCGAACGTCGCGCGGGACCGCACCATCGGCGCCGTCGTGGCCATCGTGAAGGGCAAAGACATCCTCTTCCTCCAGCCGTACGGCAAGGCGGACGTAGAGTCCGACGTCGCCATGCACACGGACGCCGTCTTCGGGATCGGCTCGATCACCAAGCAGTTCACCGCCGCGGCCATCCTGCAGCTGCGCGACCAGGGAAAGCTCAGCCTGGACGACGACGTCACGAAGTGGTTCCCGGATTTCCCCACGGGCGGCGCGCGGCTGCCGCTCCGCCGCCTGCTCGATCACACATCCGGCATCCCCAGCGTGCCGGAGCTCAACCGGTTTCGCGGCGAGCCGAACGCGTCGCGCGACAGCATCTACGCCGTCATCAAACGACACCCGCTGCAGTTCGCGCCGGGCACCGTGCAGATGTACAGCAACAGGGCCTACTGGCTGCTCCACCTGGTCGTCGAGAAGGCGAGCGGCATGACATACGAGCAGTACCTGGAGCGCATGATCTTCGAGCCACTGGGAATGAACAGCTCGGGGGTCTGTTACGGCGCGCCGGGCCTCCCCCGCCGCGCCACGGGGTACGCCGTGCGCGACGGCGAGTGGCGCCGGGCCCCGGAGATCGTCGGCCCCATGGTCGACCTCGGCTCCGGTGCCCTCTGCTCCACGGCGGCCGACATGGCTACCTGGCTGCAGGCGCTGCACGGCGGAAGGGTGCTGTCGCCCTCGTCCTACGCGGAGATGGTCCGGCCGGCGACGCTCGCCTACGGCACTCCGCTGCGCTACGGCCTGGGCGTCAGCGTCAGGCAGGATGCGCGCGGGAACCACTACATCGGCCACGCCGGGGAGATCGTCGGCTACGCGGCGAGCGCGAACTGGTACCCGGAAGCGCAGATGGCGATCGTGGTGCTGATGAACAACATCATCGATTCATCGCCAACCGGCCTGTCCGACGAGCTTGCGGGGCAGCTGCTCCCGGGGACGCTTCCCTCGCCGCGGCCGTTCACCGGCGACGCGGAGGCGCTCGCCGGCACGTACAGGGGGACCACGGGCGCGGCACCGGCCACGATCCAGGTGGCACGCACCACGGAGGGGCTGACGATCTCGATCGACGGCGCCGCGGCGCAGCCGGTTTCCTGGGTAGAGGGCCTCACCTTTCGGCGAGGAGGCATCCTGCTGACGTTCCGGCGGGCGAACGGAGGCGGCGGTCCGGTCACCGAGCTGCGGTACGACGCCAGCACCCAGCACTCCATCCTCATACCGAATCCGGCCAGCTGAACACCCGGTGTACGCAGGACCTGCCCGGCTCACACGGAGGCTATGGAGGACACGGAGTTTTCATCCTCCGTGCCCTCCGTGTGAGGCCGACTGTTTTCCCGGCTTCGGGTATCAGGCGCTCGTAGCGACCCCGACACACCAGCCCAGCCTTCGCTCCAGCGCACATCCCAACGAGCCCTGCTTGCGCACGCGAACGTCCGCCTTCGATCCATTGCGGGCATTGGTGCTCGGAGAGATCATCATCCCAGGGGCGATTGTCGACCCAGAAGTCCACCAGGACTCCAACGGTAGCTCCCTCGGCATCGGCAAGCCTGAACAAGGGATAATCTTCCCGGCCAAAGCCCGGGCGATAGCCCGCATTACAAGCGATGAGCACACCTGTGCCATCTTTGACAGGAAATCGCACCGACTGGGCGTCAACCAAATTCGCTTCCGGGTCGACGATGCGTAGCAGAACGCCGCGGTACGCCATCATCGACCCGCAGGGGGTGCTTCGGTACGCGGGGGCCATCGACAGCAACTCGTCGTCCAGCGCCAGGTCCATCGCGGGGGCGACCAACTACGTCCGCGCCGCCCTCGACGCCGGCCTCGCGGGCCAACCGATCGCGGTCGCGCAGACGCAGCCCTACGGCTGCGACGTGAAGTACTGAGCGTGTCTGAGAGGGTGTTTAAGAATCTGGTCTTTCAGATAACCGAGGATTGATTTCCTGAGGGAGCGCGCCCCAAACTTGAAGTTATACCAGACGCGTTGATTCACTGTGCACAGGCAAAGCGATGACTTCCTGAGGGAGCGCCGCGACGTACCGTCGTTCACCCCGCACTCCGCGCGCGACCGAAGGACCTCCTTTCCGAACCTCGGGGCCGACCCCGAAGCATGGAGCCAGCCCCGCGGTCTTGCTGGCAAGGTCCTTCGGTCGCGCGCAGGCAATCGAG
>DASQBH010000114.1:0-4518 GCA_035635315.1 Longimicrobium sp. | reverse complement strand
CCGGCCAGCCAGGGAAGGAACCCGGCCGGGGTGGCGGCGGGGTCGAAGAGCTCGGGGATGGCGTCGATCTCCAGCTCCAGCGCCCGCATGGGCGTCTCGAAGAGGGAAAGGAAGCGCATCAGGAAGTCGCGCTCCGGAGTGTCCTGCGAGGGATCCCCCGGGACCTCCTGGAACGTCGCCGGCAGGTAGCGCAGGTACGAGTCGCGGGGGTGCACCACCTGGAGCTCGCGCACCGCCGGCCGCGACGCCTCGTCGAAGCTGAAGAGGGAGAGCTTGAGCCACAGGTAGCGTCCCCGGGCGCGCAGGAAGAGCGCGTCCTGGTTCAGGTTCACCGCCGAGCCCGCGCGCGCGGCGGGGTCCGGGCCGGTGTCGCCCTCCCCGTCGATGGCGGCCACCGTCTCCCAGAGCGGCCCCAGCAGGCTTTCCAGGTGGGCGCGCTTCTGGTGCGGCAGCCGGGCGGGGTCGTCCAGAGCGGTGTTCACCGAGTCGCGCAGGACGTGCTGGTCCGAGGCGTAGGCGCGGATCTCCAGCCGGGTGCCGCGCGGCAGCTCCGCCCGCAGCGCCACCCGGTGCCAGCTGCCCTCCTCCACCCCGTTGTCCAGGGTGCGGAGGTAGTAGTCGCCCGAGGCACCCACGGAGACGTGCTCCAGGGTGAACAGCGCCAGCCCCACGTCGGTGAGCAGAAGGAGCTCGCCCCCCGCCCCCGCGGCCATCGCCTCCACCCGGCGCGGGGCCTCCGCGCCGCCCGCACGGCCCGGGCGCGCGGGAAGGCGGATCTCCCCCAGCAGGCTCCCCGCGGGGTCGAACTGCACCAGCCGCGGCCGGTCGAGTCGATCGGCGAAGAGGACGTACAGGCTCCCCGCGCGGTCCGCGACGATCCGCGGCGCGCCGATGCCGCACCTCTCGCGGTCGGGGAGGACGAGGTCCGGATCCAGCCCCTGGCCGGGGATCGCCTCGCACCCGTCGTCGCGGCGGCGCGGGATGGGGATGATCTCGCAGCGCTCCCGCGGGTCGCAGGGGCCGCGCGGGGTGTCGAAGTCCAGCGGCACGCGGACGAAGCGCGGCCCGCAGTCGGCGGGATACCGGAGGCGCTCGGGATCGTCGGGACGGGTGGGGCCGGCGTCCAGCACCCACGCCCAGGCGCCGCTCACCGCCACGCCGACCGGGCGGGCCCAGACGGGCGCGCCGTCGGCGTCCAGGCAGCGGGAGGGCTGCGCGGCGGGGCCGCGGCGGCCGCGCGCCTCGTAGCGGGTGAGCTGTACGCGGCCGCGCACCTCCTCCAGCACCACGAAGCGCCCCTCGCCGGCGTAGGCGGCGTCGATCGGGGAGTGGAGATGGATCTCGTGCAGCAGCTGCAGCGTCTCGCGCGCGAAGCCCAGGATGCGCCCGGCCCCGGCGTCCAGCACCCAGACGGCGACGTCGTCGATCCACAGGCGCACGGGATCGAACCCCGCGTCCCCCGCGTCGCAGGCGCTGTCCAGGCTCCCCAGCCGCTCGGAGGTGTCCGTGACGCGGTTGTACAGCCAGAGGGTGCAGCGTCCGCCGCGGGGGCGCTCGCGCGCGGAGCGGCACTCCGTCCACAGCAGCTGCCCGCACTCGTCCACGGCCATCGCCGTCACCCGTCCGCCGCGCGCGCCGGCCGGCAGCCAGCCGTGGAAGGCGGGGCTGGGAAAGAGCGCGATGCCGGCGTCGCCCAGCGAAAGCCGGAACGCCAGCCCGCTCTCCCACTGGGCGCGGGTGCGCAGCCGCTGGACCCGGTATTCGTCCGCGGCGCTCATCGGCGGCTCCCCGTGGTAGAGGCGTCCGCGCCGGCGGCCGTCGTCTCCAGGGCGGAGTCGCTCCAGGAGAGGAGGGGGAGGCCGGTGGGCGGGAGCATCATCGGCTGGTCGCCTTCCAGCACCGTGCGGCGCAGGCGCCCGCGGTCGTCTTCATCCAGCCGCGTCAGCCGCACGCGGGTGGCGTAGTCCACCCCCGCGTCGCGGTCCAGGCGCTCGTAGATCTCGGACGGATAGACGGCGCGCCCCAGCGGCCACCCGCGCCCCTCCGGCCCGCCGCGCAGGGGGTCGAAGAAGTCGGAGAGCGCCTTGCGCAGGCGGCGCAGCACCTCCGCCGGCGCGCTGCGCGGGGCCAGGAAGACGCGGGCGGAAAGCCCGAAGCGAACGACGCGCGGGCCCACCACGTGGATGGTGGTGGTGAGCAGCCGGTGGCGCTCCAGGTGCTCCGCCACCGTGGCGCGGAAGCCCTCGCCGGGGACGGGGGGGCGCGGGTCGCCGGGGCGCTGCCAGGGGACGACGACGACGGTGACGCTCCCTGGCATCTCCACGCCGCAGAAGCGCGGGTCGTGGTTGGCCACGGCGCGGGCGCGGTGCACGCGCAGCCCCGGCGTGGCGGTGGCCAGGCGCTCCAGGTCCGGCCCGGTGACGGCGCGGGCGCGCTCGTGGTAGCGCTCCTCGGCGCGCAGCCGCATCTCCTCCACCGTCTCCGGGTCGCGCCCGCCGGTGCCGGCCAGGGGGTTGGTGCCCGCCAGCCGCACGCCGGGGATCCCCAGGTTCCACTGCTGGCGCGGGGGGACGTTCCCCTGGGCGCCGCGGGAGTGGTGGTAGACGCGCGCGCGCACCCGGTCTCCCCGGCGCGGCACCCGGCCGTTGAGCCCGTTTCCGAAGCGCACGGTGGGGCTCTCCGCCTCCAGCGCGTAGTGGGGGTCGCGCCAGGCGGAGTCGTCCAGCGATTCCACCCGGTCCCACGGCTCCCATTCTACCCGCCCGTCCGCCCCCGCCCGCCCCACCTCCACCCGCAGCCCCGCCGGCGCCACCAGCCCCGAAAAGCGCCGGGCGAGACGGTCCCGGGCTTCCGCGCGTCCGTTGCCGGGGCCGGATCCGGAGAACGGATTCTCTTCCGGCGGCGGGGCGTCGTCCGCCTCCGCCCGCCAGGCGGGGTCGTCCAGCAGGGCGTCCAGCGCGCCCGCCAGGGCGAAGAGGGCGCGGTCGCGCTCCCCCGGCCGGTCCGGCGCGGGGAGCGCGCGCAGCCGCAGCTCCCCGCCCTCGCCGCCCGGTTCCGTCAGCCCCGCGGGAAGGGCGCGCAGCAGCCGCGCGGCGGCGTCCGGGGCGGAGGCGGAGAGGGCGCGCTGCAGGTCGCCGTCGCCGGCCAGCAGGTCGCCGGCCTGCACGCGGGTGCGGCTCTCCGGCCGGTCCACCAGGTGCTCGCGCTCCAGCGGGGGAAGCGGGTACGAGCGCGCGGCGCCCAGCCGGAACGCCTGGTCCGGGCGGCCATCCCCCTCCCCCAGCGCCTCGTCCATCTCCGTCTCCACCTGCACCACCTCCACCACGTTCAGGCTGAGCGCGCGCACGCGGGGCGGGACCTCGAAGCGCCCGCCGGCCATCCGGCAGCGCAGGGTGAAGGCGGTCCCCGAAGGCACCTCCGCCGGGGTGCGGAAGCGGATGATCCCGGAGCGGTGAAAGGACTGCGTCCCGTCGTCCAGGACGGCGAGCGGCGCCCACGCGCCCGCGGCGGCGTACTCCCAGGCCAGCTCGGCGGAGGGCCGGATCGCCTCCGCCTCGCCGGCGTGGCCGCCCAGGGGGGGCAGGTCGTCCTCGGCCAGCTCCACCCCCAGGTCGAAGACGGGCTCGCCGAAGGCGTCGGCGAGCTCCACCTCCAGCGCCGCGCCCACCGGCGCCTGCTCGCCAAAGGCGAAGAAGGGAACGCCGGGGGTGGCGTTGGCCTCCAGCTGCTCCACCCGCCGCTCCCCCGTGACCGTGCGGATGCCGCGGATCTCGTTGGGGGTGAGGAAGGTGTCGCGCGCCGCCTGGAAGGGGAGCGTCTCCGGGCCGGCCCGGACCACCGGCGTTCCCGCGCGCACCAGCACGCCCCCCGCGGGGAGCGAGGGTGCCGTGGCGCCGGGGAGGGGGGAGAAGCGCACCCAGGTGCGCGCGGGGCGCAGCGGCTCCGGCTCCAGCCCCGTAAGGCGCAGGAAGCGGCGGACGGTCTCGGTGGAGAGCTGGTCCAGGCGGAACCGCTGCATCTCGGCCAGCCAGGCGAACAGCTCGATGAAGGTGATCCCGGGGTCGTGGACGTTGAAGTCCGTCCATTCGCCCGTCACCCGGGGGATGCGCGCGCGCGCGGCCTCCACCAGCTCCGTCCAGCCGCGGTCGTCCAGCCTGGGTACGGGAAGGGACATGGCGGCCTCTCCTACACGAAGCGCATGCGGATTTGCGGCTCGGCCCAGGCGATCAGCTCGTCCCGGCCCACCTGGACGCGCTCGCCGCTGGCCCGCCCCGTGAAGTGCAGGCGCAGGTTCTCCACGTGGTCCACCCCGCCGATCCCCTCCAGCACCACGAACAGGTCGCTGACGGCCACCGGGCGGCCGAAGTCCCCCCCCGCGCCGCGGGGCCCGCCGCGCAGCGGGTGCAGGAACTCGCGCAGGGCGTGGTGAACCTCCTGCTCCACCGCCGCCACCCGGTCCAGCGAGACGGCGAACACGTCCGCCTCCACGCTCACCGGCACGTAGCGCGGCGGCTGCAC
>DASQBH010000113.1:0-5041 GCA_035635315.1 Longimicrobium sp. | reverse complement strand
GACTCGGCGCGCGCCGACGCGCTGCGGCGGATGCTTTTGGACGCGGACGCCGGTCCGTACGGCGACGCCGTGGCGGAGGTGCTTGCGGCGGGACGGCCGCGGCTGGTGGCCGGCCCGGCGTCCGCGGATGCGGCGGAGGGGAACGGGATCCTGGCGCTCCCTCGCGAACTGGCGCCCCGCGCCGCCCTGGTGGTGCCGCTCACGGCGCGGGGCGCGGTGGCCGGGGCGCTCATCCTGGCGCGCACGGGGCGCCGCCGGTTCGGCCCCGCCGACGTGGAGGCCGCCGAAGAGCTGGGCGTGCTGGCGGGGCTGGCGATGCACAACGCCACCCTGTACGCGCAGGCGCAGCGCGCCACGCAGATGCGCGACGAGGTGCTGGGCGTGGTCGCGCACGACCTGCGCAACCCGCTCATGGCCATCTCCATGTACGCGCACGTGCTGCACGAGACCGGGCTGACCCGCCAGCAGGCGGAGTGGCTGGAGGTGGTGCTGCGCAACACGGAGCGGATGAACGGGCTCATCCAGGACCTGCTGGACATCAGCGCGCTGGAGGCGGGGCGGCTGCGGGTGCAGCCGGCGCCCTGCGCGGTCGCGCCGCTGCTGGCGGAGGCGCTGCAGCTGCTGGAGCCCCAGGCGCGCGCGGCCGGCGTGCGCCTTTCCCGCGCCGAGGGCGGGGAGGTGCCGGCGGTGGTGGCGGACCGCGACCGCGTGCTGCAGGTGCTTTCCAACCTGCTGGGCAACGCCGTCAAGTTCACGCCGGCCGGGGGTGGGGTGCAGCTGGCCGCCGAGGCGCGCGGGGGAGAGGTGGTGTTCACCGTCCGCGACGACGGGCCGGGGATCGGGGCCGACGACCTGCCGCGCGTCTTCGACCGCTTCTGGCAGGGGAGGGGAACGCGGCGCGGGGGCGCGGGGCTGGGGCTGGCCATCGCCCGGGGGATCGTGGAGTCGCACGGCGGGCGCATCGGGGTGGAAAGCACGCCCGGGGCAGGGAGCACCTTCTTCTTTTCCCTTCCCGTGACGGAGCGGGTGCCGGAGCGTCCGAACGGCACGGCCGGCGCCGGCGCTCCCGCGGATGAAGAGGTGCGGGTGCTGCTGGTGGACGACCACCCGTCCATCCTCCGTGGCCTGCGCGCGCTGCTGGGGCACACCCCCGGAGTGGCCGTGGCGGGTGAGGCGGAGAGCGCGGACGAGGCGGTGCGCCGGGCGGCGGAGCTCGCGCCGGACGTGGTGCTGATGGACCTGAACCTTCCGGGCGGCGGCTTGGACGCCACCCGGCGGATCGTGGCGGAGAATCCGTCCATCCGGGTGCTGATCCTTACGGCGGAGCCGGACGACCGCTGCGTGGCCGCCGCCCTGCGGGCAGGCGCCGGCGGCTACCTGCGCAAGAGCGCGGACCCCGCGGCGCTGCTGAACGCGCTGCGTGCCGTGCGGCAGGGCGAGCGGGTGCTGGACACGGGGCTGCAGGGGTGGGTGGAAGAGCCTGCGGACGCCGGCGGGGTAGGGCTGAGCGACCAGGCGGTGCGGGTGCTCACCCTCACCGCCCGCGGCTACGCCGGCGCCGAGATCGCCGCGCGGCTGGGGATGCGGGCGCGGGACGTCAACCCGCTGCGCACCCGCTCCATGCGCGCGCTGGGCCTGGCCACCCGCGCGGAGCTGGTGCGCCACGCGCTGCGGGCGGGGTGGCTGGGCGCGGGCGGGCGCCAGGCGGATGCGCAGCCAAAGGAGGCGGCCCCGCCGGGTCAGCCGGAGTCCGTCGCGCCGTACTCCTAGCGGGTCGCGAAGATGCCGCGTCGCGCCGACTCCTGCGCCTCGAGGCGGCCGCACATCAGGTCGCAGAGGAGAAAGACGTCTTCGTCCGCCAGGCTGTAGTACACGTTCAAGCCGCTCTTGCGGCGGAGGACGAAGCCCATGGAATGCAGCAGCTGCAGGTGCTTGGAGACGTTCGCCTGGCCCAGGCCCGTGGCCTCCACCAGCTCGGTGACCGTCTTTTCACCCTCGCGCAGCACGTTCAGCAGCCGCAGCCGCGCCGTCTCGCCGAGCGTTTTGAAGCGCTCCGCGATCAGGTCCAGCAGCTCGGGCGCAAGGGGCCGTGTGGCCATGGAAGATTCTCCGGCTGATGGATTCTCTACATTCCAAGATAGTTGAATAGGCGTATAGTGGCAACGACCGTTGCGCTCTGCCGGCGCGAACGCCAGGGAGGAGTGATGGCTGAGAGACGAGGCGAAGGTGATGGGGTTGATCGCTTCACTATTCTACTATATAGTTATATATGATGAGGATCGGTCCGGGTCAGCTGGGTCCGATCTCGATCGATCGAACGGTAACGGACGAGGACGATGATGCAGACCATGGATCGAACCATTCCGCCCGTGGTGAGCCCGCAGGGGCTCAGGGAACTGCTGGACGCGGGCACGGAGCTGCGCCTGCTGGACGTGCGCACGCCGGGCGAGTACGAGGCGGTGCACATCCGCGGCGCCTACAACGTGCCGCTGGACACGCTGGGCGAGCACGGCGCCGACATCCGGGCCCACGTGGAGACGCCGGTGGTGCTGGTGTGCCAGTCCGGCTCCCGGGCCCGCAGGGCCGAGGAGGCGCTGGCGCGCGCCGGGATGCCCAACCTGCACGTGCTGGACGGCGGCGTGAACGGGTGGGCCGCCGCGGGCCACCCCGTGCAGCGGGGCGCCGAGCGCATGTCGCTGGAGCGGCAGGTGCGCATCGCCGCGGGCACGCTGGCGGCCACCGGCGGCGTCCTGGCCGTGGCGGTGAACCCGCTCTTCGGGCTGCTGGCGGCGTTCGTGGGGAGCGGGCTGGTGTTCGCCGGCGTCACCGACACCTGCGGCATGGCGATGGTGCTGTCGCGCCTTCCCTACAACCGCCCGGCCACCTGCGACGTGGACGCCATGGTGCGCGCCCTCAAGAGCGGAGCCGTCCCCGCGGGGATGAGCCGCGCCTCGATCGCCGAAGCGCCGGCCGCGCGCTCCTGCGCCTCCTGAAGGAGGGGACGATGCTGATCCTGGGGATCGGGCTGGGCGCGCTGGTGGGGCTGGCGCTGGGGCTGCTGGGCGGCGGCGGCTCCATTCTCACCGTCCCCATCTTCGTGTACGTGCTGGGCTTCGGCGCCAAGGAGTCCATCGCCATGAGCCTGGCCGTCGTGGGCGCGGTAAGCCTGTTCGGCGCGGCGGGGCACTGGCGCGCGGGAAACGTGAACCTGCGCGTGGCGCTCGTCTTTGGCGCGGTGGCGATGGCGGGCACCTACGGGGGGGCGCGGCTGGCCGTGTTCTTCAGCGGCGCCGCGCAGCTCATCCTCTTCGCGGTGGTGATGCTGCTGGCCGCCTGGTTCATGTTCCGCCCCAGGCAGGTGGAGGCGGAGGGCGCGGCGCCCGCGGAGCTGCGCGACATGCCGCTGGCGCTGATCGCGGCGGAGGGGCTGGCGGTGGGCGTGCTGACGGGGCTGGTGGGCGTGGGCGGCGGCTTTCTGATCGTCCCCGCGCTGGTCCTCCTCGGCAAGGTGCCCATGAAGCAGGCGGTGGGCACCAGCCTGCTGGTGATCGCCATGAAGTCCGCCGCCGGGTTCCTGGGCTACCTGGGGCAGGTGCAGGTGGACTGGGGCTTCATGGCGGTGTTCACGGCGGTGGCGGTGGGGGGCATCCTGCTGGGGACGTACCTGGTGCGCTTCGTCCCCCAGGCCGCCCTGCAGCGCGCCTTTGCCGTGTTCCTGGTGGTGATGGGCACCTTCATCCTGTACCAGAACCGCGGTGTGCTGATGCCGGGCCCGGATGACGAGCCACCGGCCGCCGCCGCCGCACATTGAACGTAAGGAGCGGACCGATGATCCTCGAACGGTTCTACGACGACAAGCTGGCGCAGGCCAGCTGGCTGGTGGGGTGCGCGGCCACCGGCGAGGCGCTGGTGGTGGATCCCCACCGCGACGTGGAGGTCTACGTGAGCGCGGCCGAGGCCCGGGGGCTGCGCATCACCCACGTCACCGAGACGCACATCCACGCCGACTTCGTCTCCGGCGCGCGCGAGCTGGCGTCCGCCACGGGAGCGCGGCTGTACCTCTCGGACGAGGGAGGGCCGGACTGGCGGTACGCGTACGCGGCCGAATCCGATGCCGTCCTGCTGCACGACGGCGACACGTTCCGGGTGGGCAACGTGCGGATCGAGGTGATGCACACGCCCGGGCACACGCCCGAGCACCTGTCGTTCATCGTCATCGACACGGCGGGTGCGGACCGGCCGATGGGCGTGTTCACGGGCGACTTCGTCTTCGTGGGCGACGTGGGCCGGCCGGACCTGCTGGAGAAGGCGGCGAAGGTGATGGGGACGATGGAAGCCGGCGCGCGCACCCTCTTCCGCAGCCTGCGGCGGTTCAAGGCGCAGGTGCCCGACTTCGTGCAGATCTGGCCCGGGCACGGCGCCGGCAGCGCGTGCGGCAAGGCGCTGGGCGCGGTGCCGCAGTCCACGCTGGGGTACGAGCGGCTCTTCAACTGGGGGCTGGTGGAGGACGACGAGGAGGCGTTCGTCCGCGCCGTCCTGGCCGGCCAGCCCGAGCCCCCGAAGTACTTCGCGGAGATGAAGCGCATCAACCGGGAGGGCCCGCGCGTCCTGGGCGGATTCACCCGTCCGCGGCACCTGCAGGAGGCGCGGCTGGTGGAGCTGATGGAGAGCGGCGCGCTGGTGGTGGATACGCGATCGGCCGCCGACTACGCGGTGGAGCACGTGCCGGGGACCATCAACATCCCCCTCAACCGCTCGTTCAACACCTGGGCGGGATGGCTCGTCCCGTACGACCGCGACTTCTACCTGATCGTCGACGAGCACGCCACGGCAGCGGCCGACGAGGCGGTGCGCGACCTGGCGATGATCGGGCTGGACCGCGTCGCCGGCTACTTCACCAGCCGGGCCGTGCAGGCGTGGAAGGACGAGGGGCGCCCGCTGGCCTCGGTGCGGCAGATCACGTCCGACGAACTGGCCGGGAGGCTGGCGGCGGGCGAGGTGAATGTGATCGACGTGCGCGGCGCGGCGGAGTGGGAGGCGG
>DASQBH010000112.1:0-2063 GCA_035635315.1 Longimicrobium sp. | reverse complement strand
GAGGTGACGAGGTGGCGAGGTGACGGGGGGACGGGCCGTTTCGGCCGGCGTCGTCCCGTCCCGCCTCACCATGGGTTAAAACCCACGGCTAGAAAGGCCACAAGCCCCGCCCTGGGCTCGCGGAGCTCGCCCGGCGGGGCTTCACCCGCTCGCGTGGGCGAGGGCCGGCGCGGCAAGAAGGATCAGCGCGGGACAGGACCATGCAGCGGCAACGCGCCGGAGAGATTCGTGACGTTCATCCCCTCTCCCGCTTGCGGGAGAGGGTGCGAGCCTGAGCGAGCGGGTGAGGCCCCCGCCGACGCAGCCCGATCCTGTAGCCCACGCACTTTCGCACTTTCGCACTCCCGCACTTTCGCACTCTCTCACCCGGGCACCCATGATCGTCGACGGCGAGCACACGTTTCCCGGACCGCGCCAGACCGTGTGGGACCTGCTGCAGGACCCCGAGGTCCTGTCCAAGGCCATGCCCGGCGCGCGCAAGCTGCACCTGACCGGCGACGGCACCTACGAGGGCGTCATCCGCATCGGCGTGGGGCCGGTGACGGCGGCGGAGTGGTCGCTGAACGTGGCGCTCAAGGACCGCGTGGAGCCGGCCAGCTACGTGATGACGGTGGACAGCAAGGGCGCCCTCGGGTTCACCCGCGGCACCGCGACCGTCAACCTGGACGAGGTGGAAGGCGGCACACGGATGCGCTACCACGCGGACCTTTCCGTGGGCGGCAAGGTGGCGGGCGTAGGGCAGCGCCTGCTGGACCAGGTGGCGAAGATGCTGACGAAGCAGGGGCTGAACGCGCTCAACGCGGAGCTGGAAGCGCGGCTCAGCGGAGACACGGCGTGAATCGCGGACGTCTGATGCGAACGCTGCTCGGCCTCATCCTGATCGCCGCCGCCGGCTACGGCATCCTGGTGATCGCGATGGTGGTGTCCGACTACTGGGCCTCACGGTCTCCCGAGGCTCACCCCCTTTCTCTGCCACCGTGGCAAACGATGACGGGCTGGCTGTCCGCGAGCGCGATCCTCGGCTGGCTCGGCATCCGCCTGCTGGGCATCGGCACTCGGGGCCGCTGGGCTCGCGGCCGTGACGTTACCCCCGCAGAGCAATGAAACCAGCCGCATTCGAATATCATCGCCCCCACTCGGTGGATGAGGCGCTGGCGCTGCTGGCGGAGCACGGCTACGACGCCAAGCTCCTGGCCGGCGGCCAGAGCCTGGTGCCGGCGATGAACTTTCGCCTGGCCGCGCCCGCCGTGCTCATCGACCTGAACCGCATCCCCGGCCTGGACGGCCTGTCCGCGGACGGCGACGGGCTGCGCATCGGGGCGATGGTGCGGCAGCGGGTGGCGGAGCGCAGCCCGCTGGTGGCCGCGCACGCGGCGCTGCTGGCGGAGACGCTGCCGTACGTTGCCCACGCGCAGATCCGCAACCGCGGCACCATCGGCGGCAGCATCGCGCACGCGGACCCGGCGGCGGAGATGCCTGCGGTCATGCTGGCGCTGGACGCGCGCTTTCACCTGCGCGGGCCCACGGGCAACCGCGTGGTGGCGGTGGGCGACTTCTTTACCGGGCTCTTCGGCACGGCGCTGGAGGCGGACGAGGTACTGGTGGAGGTGGAGGTTCCGCCGCCCGCGCCGCGCACCGGCTGGGCGTTCGACGAGGTGTCGCGCCGCCACGGCGACTACGCGCTGGCCGGCATCGCCGCCACGGTGCAGGTGGATGACGCCGGCCGCTGCACCGGCGCGCGCATCGCCCTGCTGAGCGTGGGCGACGGCCCCGTGCTGGCCGCCCAGGCCGCCGCCGCGCTCGTAGGCAGCGAGCCGACGGAGGCCGCCATCCGCGCCGCCGCCCAGGCCGCCGCCCAGCGCGACATCGACCCGCCCGGCGACATCCACGCCACCCCAGCCTACCGCCGCCAGCTCGTCGACGTGCTGGTGCGCCGCGTGCTCCCCCGCGCATTCGCGCGGGCGGCTGCGGGGGCGTAGGGCGGAGAGGGTGCGGCGACAGGGTTTCATGCGAGCGGCAGGCGCCCCCCTCCCCGACCCTCCCCCGCAAACTGCGCGGGGGAG
>DASQBH010000111.1:0-2040 GCA_035635315.1 Longimicrobium sp. | reverse complement strand
GCCATCGGCTCGCGCCCGGTGATGGCCCATCCCACCGCCTCGCGAAGGAACTGCACGACCGGGCCGGCGTCGGGGCTCAGGAACCCGTCCAGCCCGCCCAGCGCGTCGCCCTGGTTGAAGAGCACGCGAAGAAAGGGGATGAGGAGCGTGTAGCTGAACGCGTCAAGCGCCGCCCACACCGCCATCATCCCGATGGCCAGCGCAAAGAGCCCGGCGTGGGGCCGGACGTAGCGAAGGATGCGGAGGTAGGTGTTCATCGCGGCGTGAGCAGCGCCACCGGCAGGATCATCTCCTCCGGGCTGATGCCCCCGTGCAAGAACGAGCCGCGGTAGCGCGCCTGGTACTGGCGCAGCTTGGTGGGATACACGAAGAAGACGTCTTCCAGCGCGATCAGGTAGTTGGTGGCCGCGCGCCCGGTGGGAAAGCGCAGCACCTTCTCGTCGTTCGTGGCAAAGGCGACGGAGCGGTCCTCGGAGCGCAGGTCGTCGCCGAACTTGTAGCGCAGGTTGCTGGTCGTGTCGCGCTTGGCGAACACCGTCGCCGGGCGGTGGCAGTGGATGGAGCCGTGGTCCGTCGTCAGCAGCACCGGCACGCCCATCCGCAGCGCCTCGCGGATCGCCGCCAGCGCCTCGGAGCGCTCGAACCACTGGCGGGTGAGCGCCCGCAGCGCCTCCTTGTCGCGCGCCACCTCCCAGAGCACGGCCGATTCCGACCGCCCGTGCGTCAGCAGGTCCACGAAGTTGAAGACGGCCGCCGTCACCCCCTGCTGCGACAGGTAGCTGGGAAGCCGCTTGAGCAGCCGCTCGCCGTCGCCCGCGTCGAACACCTTTTCGTAGTGCACGGGCACGTCGCGTCCGGCGATGCGGTCCACGTGCTCGCGAAACAGCTCGGCCTCGTTGGCGTTCAGCGAGCCCTCGCCCTCGCGCTGCCACCAGCCGGGGATGCGCTCCGCCACGCCGTCGGGGTAGAGCCCGCTGAAGATGGCGTTGCGGGAGAAGGGCGTGGCCGTGGGGAGGATGGAGCAGTACAGCGCCTCTTCCACCTGCGCGATCGGCTCCAGCAGGGGGACCAGGGAGCGCCACTGGTCCAGCCGCAGGCAGTCGATGATGACGAACAGGACCGTCTTGTCCTTGCCCAGCAGCGGCGCCAGGTACTGCGGCACCACGTCGACGGAGAGCGGCGGTCGGTCGGGCTCGCCGGCGGTCCAGTGGGCGTAGTCCTGGCACACCCAGCGGCAGAACTCGCGGCGGTAGTCGTCCAGCAGCGTCTCCAGCGCGGCCAGCAGCCCCGTCTCACCGCCCTCGCGCAGGCGCAGCTCCCAGTCCACCAGCTCGCTGTAGGTGTCGCACCACTCCCGCCAGCCGCGGATGCGCGCCACGTCGGCGTTCAGCTCGCGAAAGCGCACGCTGAAGTCGCGCGCCATGGCCTGCTGCTGGATCTGCCCGCCTTCCAGGAGGCGCGTGACGACGGAGAGCACCTGCCGCGGCGAGGTGGGCTTGACCAGGTAGTCCGCCACGCGCCGGCCGATGGCCTCGGTCATGGTGCGGTCCTCCTCGCTCTTGGTCACCATGACCACGGGGACGCGCGGGTCCATCTTGCGGATCTCGTCGAAGACCTCCATCCCCGTGCGGCCGGGCATCTGCTCGTCCAGCAGGATGAGGTCGTAGCCGGCGATGCGGACGAGCTCGATGGCGTCGTCGCCGTTGCTGGCGGCATCGACGTGGTACCCCCGCCCCTGCATGAACAGCAGGTGCGGGCGCAGCAGGTCGATCTCGTCGTCTACCCAGAGGAGTCGTTTCGGAGGCGGTGCCATAGCCGGGAAAGCTACGGGCGCGGCCTTTCCCGGTCAAATGAGCCGGGCTCGGCCGGAGGCGCGCTAAGGAGCGGCGGAGCGAGGAGTTGGGACGGTGCGGCGGCGTTCGAGAGCCCGGGGCTCACGACTCGTTCGAGGGCCAGGGGCTCACGACTCGACGGCAAGCATCGAACTGCGCCCGCGGGGTGCCCCTCCCCGTTCGTTCCTCACGGAGAGGGGAGAACTTC
>DASQBH010000110.1:0-4447 GCA_035635315.1 Longimicrobium sp. | reverse complement strand
GAGGCCATCCGGCGGCTGATGGCCACCGGCAACTTCGAGTCGGTGCAGGTCTACGTGCGCGGCGCGGAGCAGGGGCGCGGCGCGCTGGTGCTGGCCGTGGCCGAGCGCCCCCTGGTGGCCGAGGTGCGCTTCGAGGGGCTGCGCAGCATCTCGGGCAACACCGTCCGTGACTCGGTGGGGCTGCGCGAGGGGCAGCCGCTGGACCCGCAGAAGGTGGCGGCGGCGCAGAAGCTGACCCGCGACCTGCTGGCGGCCAAGGGGATCCAGCTGTTCTCCATCGACACCTCCTTTACCCCGGTGCAGGCGGGCGGCTACCGCCTGACCTTCAACGTGAGGGAGGGGAACCGGCTGTCGCTGGCCGACGTGGACTTTACGGGGAACGCGGCGTTCAGCGACGAGCAGCTGCAGGGCGCCATCAGCACAAAGGAAGAGGGCTTCTGGTGGTTCCGCAGCGGCCGCTTTGACCGCGACGCCTTCGAGGAGGACCTGCGCTCGGCGCTGCCGGCGTTCTACGGCAGCCACGGCTACATCGACTTTGCGGTGGTGCGCGACACCCTGCTGGTGGACCCGCAGTCGGGGAAGGCGCGGCTGCTGGTGGAGGTGCAGGAGGGGCCGCAGTACCGCCTGGGTGACTTCAACATCCAGGGGAACTCGCGCTTTCCCACGGAGTCGCTGGCGTCCATGTTCACCACGCAGCGCCGCTCGGTGCTGGGGCTTCCCTTCGTGGGCGGCACCCGCGAGCGCGAGGCGGGCGAGGTGTTCGACCAGCCGGCGCTCGGCAAGACGGCCACGGACATCGAGCAGCTGTACCGCAACGAGGGGTACCTGTTCGCGCAGGTGATCCCCACGGTGGAGCGGGTGCCCGGCGCGGCCGGCGAGCCGCCGCGGGTGAACGTGACGCTGGCGGTGAGCGAGCAGCAGCCGTTCTACATCCGCAACATCGCGTTCCGCGGCAACACCAACACGCACGAGAACGTGATCCGCGAGCGGCTGTGGATCGTTCCCGGCGACGTGTACAACGAGCAGCGGGTGATCCAGAGCTACCAGGCCATCGGCGGCCTGGGCTTTTTCGAGGTGCCGATGCCCACGCCGGACATCAACCCCGACCCGCAGACGGGGCTGGTGGACATCACCTTCGTCGTCACCGAAAAGCAGACGGGGAGCGTGAACTTCGGCACGGTGTTCGGCGGGGGCGCGTACGGCGACCGCCGCAGCCGCTTTGCCGGGTTCCTGCAGTACACGCAGCCCAACCTCTTTGGCCAGGGCAAGCAGATCAACCTGCGGGCCGAGGTGGGCTACGGGCGCAGCACCATCGAGGCGGCGTACACCGACCCGGCCATCCGGGGCGGGCGCAACTCGGGAAGCGTGTCGCTGTTCCGCTCCGGCGACCGCTACGTGCGGCTGGGCAACGGCCGCCGGCTGCGCACGGGCGCCACGGTGCAGTGGGGCTTTCCCATCCCCGGGAGCCTGCGCACCCGCGCCTTCCTGGGGTACTCGCTGTCGCGGACGGAGTACCTGACGGAGGAGGAGAACTGCGCCGGGGCCGGGGCCGCGACCAGCATCTTCTGCCTTCCCGACGCCACGGCCAGCAGCCTGTCGGGGTCGGTGACGCGCGACACCAAGAACCACCCGCTCTTCCCCACGTCGGGCACGCGCCAGAGCATCACGCTGGAGCAGACGGGCGGCCCGCTGGGCGGCGACGGCAACTACCAGAAGCTGTTCACGCAGGCGGAGTGGTGGGTGCCCACGGGGCGGCTGGGCTCGGGGCAGCGCGCCAGCCAGATGGCCTTCGGGCTTTCGGCCCGCGCCGGCGCCATCTTTGGCGACGTGGGGCTGTTCCCCTTCGAGCGCTTCTACGTGGGCGGCGTGATGTTCGGGCAGCCGCTGCGCGGGTACCAGGAGAGCACCATCGGCCCGCGCGGCTACAGCGCGGGGTGCAACAACAACCTGGAGCTGGCGTGCCTGGGCGACGCCTTCTTCACGGTGTCGGGCGAGTACGCCATCCGCCTTACGGACGCGCTGTCGGTGTCGCTGTTTGGCGACGCGGGGAACGTGTTCGCGTCGGTGGGGCAGTTCAACACGGCGCAGCTGTTCCGCGGCGCCGGCGCGGGCGTGACGCTGGTGACCCCGTTCCTGGGCGCCATCGGCATCGACGCGGCGTACGGCTTCGACCGGCCCGACCCGGGCTGGGAGATCCACTTCAAGCTGAACCAGTAAGCCAACTCCCAACCCTGAGGATGCAGAGACCGATGAAGCGTATTCTTTCGTTCGTGTTCGCCGGCGTGCTGGCGGTGGTGGCCGCGGCGCCGGTGCAGGCGCAGCAGCTCAAGATCGGCTACGTGAACTCGCAGCGCATCCTGGCCGAGACGCCGGCGTTTGCCGACGTGCGGGCCACGCTGGAGCGCGAGTTCACCCCGCTGCGCGCGGAGATCGACTCCCTGGAGGCCCGCCTGGGCCGCGCGGACCAGGACTTCCAGGCCCAGTCGGCCACGATGACCGAGGCGGCCCGCCAGCAGCGCCAGCAGGCGCTGCAGCAGCAGCTGGCGCAGTACCAGCAGCGCGGCCAGCAGATCCAGCAGCAGCTGCAGGCCCGCGAGCAGGAGCTGGTGGGGCCGGTGATGCAGCGGATCCGTGGCGTGCTGGAAGAGGTGCGCCGCGCGGGGAACTACTCGTTCATCATCGACCCGCCCGACGGGCTGGTGGTGGCGGTGGACCCGGCGCTGGACGTGACGGCCGACGTGATCCGCCGCCTGGGCGGCACGCCCTCGGCGACGCCCTAAGCCGTTCGGACGGCGAAGGTTTGCGGGCGCAGGCGCGCTCCGCTAGCTTCGGTGCCCGCGACACGATCCTTTCGTGTCGCGGGCGCTTTGCATTCGGTCTGGCCGGGTGTCGTGGTCGGGACGGAAAAAGAAGGGCCTCACACAGAGTTAGCAGAGTCAACAGAGTTTTCTCGTGCCGCGCCGGCCGGTCTCCCGCGAAAGGCCTGGGGAGAGGGATACACGGGGCAGGGTGTCGAGGCGCCTGGATGGGTGCGGTGCGAGGGGCGGGCGCCCCCCTCCCCGGCCCTCCCCCACAAACTGCGTGGGGGAGGGAGGTGCGACGCACCTTCGGGGACGGGATCGAAGTTTATACCCTCTCCCGCTTGCGGGAGAGGGTGCGAGCCTGAGCGAGCGGGTGAGGGCCCCCCGCGGACGCAGTTCGATGCCTTCCGTAGCGCGATCGAAGTTCTCCCCTCTCCGTGAGGAACGAACGGGGAGGGGCCGGGGGAGGGGCACCACGCGGACGCAGTTCGATGGCCGTCGAGGTGGACACGAAGGGAACGGGATGATCATCCACGGCGCACGCAGGACGGAATGCCGGAGCTGACGATCGAGGCGCCTGGATGGGTGGTGCGAGGGGCGGGCGCCCCCCTCCCCGGCCCTCCCCCACAAACTGCGTGGGGGAGGGAGGTGCGATGCACCTTCGGGGACGGGATCGAAGTTTATACCCTCTCCCGCTTGCGGGAGAGGGTGCGAGCCTGAGCGAGCGGGTGAGGGCCCCCCGCGGACGCAGTTCGATGCCTTTCGTCGAGTGATGAAGTTCTCCCCTCTCCGTGAGGAACGAACGGGGAGGGGCCGGGGGAGGGGCACCCCGCGGACGCAGTTCGACGGCCGTCGAGGTGGACATGAAGGGAACGGGATGATCATCCACGCCGCACGCAGGACGGAATGCCGGAGCTGACGATCGCCGAGGTGGCGCGGATCGCGGAGGGAGAGGTGGAGCGGGGCGACCCGGAGCGCACCGTGCACGGCGTGGCCCCGCTGGACGAGGCGGGGCCGGGCGACCTGTCGTTCGTTGCCGAAGCCCGCTACCACGCGTACATTCACGCGTCCCGTGCCGCGGCGGTGCTCGTGGCGCGCGGCGCGGCGGTGGAGCTTCCGGACGGGATGGCGGCGGTGCGGGTGGACGACCCCCGCCGCGCCCTGGCCCGCATCCTGGGCGTGCTGTATCCGCGCCCCGCCGCCGCGCCCGGCGTGCACCCCACGGCGGTGCTGGGCGAGAACGTTTCCATCGATCCGTCCGCCTCCATCGGCGCGTACGCGGTGGTGGGGGAGGGGACGCGGATTGGAGCGCGCGCCGTCATCCACCCGCACGTGGTCATCGGGCGCGGCTGCGAGATCGCGGAGGACGCCGTCCTGCATCCGCACGTGACGCTGTACGACGACGTGACGGTGGGGGCGCGCTCCGTCATCCACAGCGGCGCGCGGCTGGGCTCGGACGGCTTCGGCTTCGTCCCGGAGCGGGACGGGCTGAAGAAGGTGCCGCAGGTGGGCGGGTGCCGCATCGGGGAAGACGTGGAGGTCGGTGCCAACACCACCATCGACCGCGGCTCCATCGGCGACACCACGGTGGGGCGGGGGACCAAGATCGACAACCTGGTGCAGATCGGGCACAACTGCCGCATCGG
>DASQBH010000109.1:0-9532 GCA_035635315.1 Longimicrobium sp. | reverse complement strand
ACCACGTCCATGTTGCCGGGCTGGTAGAACAGCCGGAACAGCGACACGCGCTGCAGCAGGAACTCCGCGGGCGACTTCTTGAGCAGAATGCCGCGGTAGTGCTCCACCCCCGCGTTGCCGATGGAGAACGCGCCCGACCGCTCAGGCCAGTCCGGGTGCTCGGCGCCGATCTCCGCCTCCACGGCGTGCCACAGCGAAAGCAGCAGTTCCAGCGGCACCTCCTCCGTCTGTTGGGCGGCCACGATGCGCCCGCGGTCGTCCGCCGGCACCCGCGCCAGCACGCGCTCCACCCCGTCGTCATCGACGAGGGAGCGGACGAACGCCAGGGTGGAGCGCAGGGTGCTCCCCTTGGCCTGCTGCTGCGTGGCGACTGCGTTCATCGCGATCTTGCTCCCATTTCAGCCGTAGGGGCGCGGACTGGACGACGGTTGATTCCTGCGGGCAGCGGTCACCTTCACAAGACCATAGGCAAGGCTGGCGCACACCATCAGCAGCCAGAACAGGTGCGCACCGACAACCTCTCCGGTGTGCGTGCTGGTCAGGAGATTGAACGCCGTCCAGGGGACGAACAGCCCCAGCGCCAGGATCAGCCTGTCGGCGGAGTCCCGGAACGACCGCGGGCGAAGGATCAGCGCCAGCACGACGGTTCCGATGGCCGCTTGAATCAGCGTCCGCTGCACGTCGCCCGGCCAGTTCTTTCCGTAGTCCGTCGCCGAGGGATCGAACCCGGCGCGATCGGCGGCCCCCGCAAGGATCAGGAACGCCGCCAGCGGAAATGCGGTCCAGAGCAACGCCGCCATGTTCTTCGCACGCTCCACGCGTGGGTCCTTCGCGCCGTCGCGCCCGCTTGCGCCGGTGCCCGGCGCCGGGCGCTTCCCCCGGCCTGCGGCTGCGCGGCGACGTCGTTTCATCTCGATCCGCCCCGTTCAGCTCCGACGACGAGCAGGTGCACCACCTGCCCTTCGCCGCGGTAGGTGCGGATGGTCACGGGCGCCCGCTGCAGCCAGTCCGGCGCGGGGTTGTAGCCGCGCGGCCAGGGCCGGCCGGTGGCGCCGTCCACCAGCAGCGAGCTGACGGTGTTCCCGTCGTCGTCGCCGTAGCCCATCGCACCCACGTACCCAAAGACCTCGACGTTGTGGGGAGTGATGGCCACGTCCACCGTGTCGTGCTTCACGCGCATGATGGAGCCGGTGCGGGTGCGCTCCAGCGGCGGAAGCACGGCCAGCGGCCCGCACCACGCCTCCGCGCGCGGGTCGCGAAAGTGCGCGAACGGTCCGCCGGGCACGTCCCACGGGCGAAAGCTGCTCAGCAGCCGCCGGACGACCACGGGGCGCTGCAGGTCCTGCTCCAGCCGCCCGCCGCGGTAGCGCATCCACTGACCCGTGAAGTACATCCCCTCGCCGCGCCGCTCGTCGCGCAGCTCCGCCCAGCGGGTGGCGATCAGCCAGCACGGCCCGCCGCGGGCGGAGCGGACAAAGGAGCCTTCCGGCGTAAAGTCGTCCACGTTCACCCGCAGCGGCGCGCGGGCGGGATCGGCGCCGCTGAAGATGGACAGGCGGTAGAAGCGGATCCCCAGGCCGTTGCTCATGTCCATCCACTCGGAGACGATGAGCTCCGGCCTGCCGTCCGCGTCCAGGTCGCCCGTCATCGCCCGCAGCGACTCGGCGGATCCCGCCAGGCTGTAGTCCGCGGGCCACTCGTGCAGCGTGCGCCCGTTCGCCTCCACCCGGACGGCCTGCGTCGTATCCGCGGCGCACGAGCAGACGCGCCGCCCGTCCGGCAGGGTGATGCACCGCGCGCGAACGCAGCCGGGGACGGGCGTTTCTACGGACGTGTCCGCGACCGCCAGCGTCGCGTTGCGGCCCGCGGTGCACGGCACGTCCGTGCGCCAGGCGGTGGAACCGGCTGGCTGCGCCGCGGCGGGCGTGCCGGTGAGGAGCGCGAAACCGGCGAGAAGGAACCAGCGGGGGATCATGGCGCGCCACCGGGTGGAGGAGATGACGGGACCCACAGGGCGCGCATTGTAGCGGGCGCCGCCTCCGACTGTTCCATCCCTCGCCCGCTGAGAGGGTGTTGCCGCACCCTGAACGCGAACAGTCATCCTGAGGGAGGCGCCGCGCCGCAATCTGCTCGTACGAAATACGTTGGCGCCGACCGAAGGACCTTCCCGGCAAAGCCGAGGGGCTGCCTCCTGCGCACGGTCGCTTGCCCCGCGGCCGCCGAAAGAAGGTCCTTCGGTCGCGCGCAAGTTCTTGTGTAAATTCTAGCTACACGCGGTGCGCTCCCTCAGGATGACTGTGGTTCTTACGGCAGTTTCTGGCCCGGGCACTCCGTTCAGAAGCCATCCCGCCTACGCCGCCGCCGGCTCCAGCGCGGCCAGACCGCGGCGGTCGGGCTTGCCGCTTCCCAGGCGCGGGATCTCGGGGAGGATGAAGATGGATTTCGGCACCTTGTACCCCGCCAGCCGCGTCCGCGCGTGCGCCGCCACCTCCGTCTCCGTAAGCAGCGCGTCCGGGCGGGGGACGACGAAGGCGCGGCCCACCTCGCCCCACTTGTCATCCGCCACGCCGATGACCACGGCCTCCGCCACGCCGGGGCAGTCGCACAGCGCCGCCTCCACCTCCGCGGGAAAGACGTTCTCTCCGCCGGAGATGTACATCTCCTTGCGCCGCCCGCAAATGCGGAACGCGCCGTCCTCGTCGCGCATGGCCAGGTCGCCGGTGCGCAGCCAGCCGTCGGCCGTGAACGTGGCGGCGGTCTGCTCCGGGTTGCGCAGGTAGCCGGCGAACACCTGCGGGCCGCGCAGCAGCAGCTCACCCGGCTGGCCGGCCGCCGCCTCGCCACCGTCCTCCGCCTCCAGCCGCATCTCCAGGAACGGCACCGGCCACCCCACGCTCCCCGGCCGCCGCACCGCCTCGTCGTCGCTGATGGCGAAGCAGTTGGGGCCGCACTCCGTCAGCCCGTATCCTTCGCGAAAGGTGTAGCCCGCCTCGCGCACCCGCGCCGCCAGTGACGCCGGGCAGGGCGCGCCGCCGCTGACGAAGCGGCGCAGGGTGGGGAGCGGCCGTCCCCAGCGCGCGCTCTCCGTCATCAGCAGCAGCTGCGTGGGGACGGTGAGCGCGACGGTGCACCCCTCCTCCTCAAACGCGGCCAGGAACCCGTCCGCATCGAACCCGTCCAGCAGAACCACCGTGCCGCCGCGGTGCCAGAGCGGCGTGGCGAACACGTTCCATCCGCCCGTGTGAAAGAGCGGCGTGCTCACAGGCGCCACGTCGTCCGCCGTCAGCTCCCAGGCCGTCGTCGTGGCGATGGCGTTCCACAGGATCTGGCGATGCGGGAGGACGGCGCCCTTGGGCCTGCCCGTGCTCCCCGAGGTGTAGAGGATGAGCAGCGGATCGTCCGCATCCACCTCCACGTCGTCGACCGATGGATACGATGCGGCGAGCAGGCGCGGCGCCTCGTCGTCCAGGTCGATCCAGATCGCGTCCGCGGCGGCATCCTCCGCCTTGTCCCGGAAGCGATCTTCGCCGATCAGCAGGTCCGGCCGCGCATCCGCCAGGATCGGCGCCAGCTCGGCGGACGACAGGCGCCAGTTGAGCGGCAGCAGCGCCGCGCCGATGCGCCCGCAGGCAAAGAACAGCTCCGCCAGCTCGCGCCGGTTCCCCGCCAGCGCCGCCACGATCCCGCCCCGCCCGATGCCGCGGCTGCGCAGCACGCCGGCCCAGCGGTCCGCCGCCGCATCGAGTTCCGCGTACGTCTGCCGCCCGCCGCGCGCGCGGTCCACCAGCGCCACGCGGTCGGGCACGACACGGCGCCAGTAGCGCAGCGGATCCGGGCGGCGGGGAAAGTGGAGCGGATGCATCAGCCGCGCGGGTGGGAGAGAAAGAAGCGCAGCATCTCGCGGCTGGCGTCGGGGCCGCGCGCGTCGGTGTAGGTGCCCTCGGGCGAGCCGCCGGACCACGCGTGCCCCAGCCCCTGCACGATCCACAGCTCCGTCGCCGGGCCGAAGCGGTCCTTCACCACGGTCAGGCCGCCGATTTCTTCCTCGCTGCGCAGAAAGTCCTTCGCGCCGCCCGCCACGGCCCACTGCGACGCCAGCCGGCGCCCGTTCTCCGCGTTCACCACCGCGTCCGCGGCGCCGTGAAAGACGATGATCGGCAGCCAGTCGCGGCCGGCGGCGCGGAGGATGGCGCGCGCGGGCTCCACCAGCGCGTCGGGGTTCGCGGGCCCGCTGCGCATGGCGGCGAGGGCGCTCGGCAGATCCGTCGCGGCGCCGTACGCGGTGCCGCTGTGCACGCCCACGGCGGCGTAGAGGTCCGGGTGTGAGGCGGCGGTGTTGACGGCCATGATCCCCCCCGCGCTCACCCCGCCGATGTACACGCGCGCCGGATCGACGGTGTAGCGCCCCATCACCTCGCGCGTGATCCCGGCGATGATGGCGGCCTCGCCGGATTCAGCACGCTGGTTGGCGGCCTCGTACCAGGTCCAGCACTTCTGCGGATGCAGCTGCGCCGTCTGCTCGGGATAGACGACAATGGCGCCCGCCGAGTCCGCCAGCGCGTTGAAGCGCGTGCCGCGGGCGAAGTCGTCGGGGTCCTGCGTGCACCCGTGCAGCATCACCACCAGCGGCGGCGGGAACGACGTTTCGTAGCCGGCTGGGACGAACAGCTTGTAGCGCCGCGTCCCTGCCGGGCCGGTGTACGTGGCCCACTCGAAGGTAGACGGGGATGCGGACGCAGGCGGCGTGGATGCGGACGGCGCGGGCGCAGCCGCCGGTTCCGCGCTCCCCGCGGGTGCGCAGGCGCCTGCGGCGAGGATGGATGCCATCGTCAGGTGCAGCAGCGTACGGGTGATGGGGCTCATTCGGCTCGATTCGTCTTGCTTCGGGCTGCATCCGCCGGGAAGGGCGAATGAATTCGCTGCAACAACTACACGAATTCCGCCTTCGCGGAATAGAGGCCGCGGCGTGGGCCTACGGGTCTGGGCCACGTAGCTCGCCTCGCTTGGATCCTGAGGGTCTGGATCCCGCCGCACGACGAACTCCATGACGGCGGCGGGGAGAGGCTTCGTCGCACGCCTGGACTGGCGTGACCCGCCCGCTACGCCCACAACACCTTCTTCCCTCACTGGTGCCGACAGTCCGCGAAGGCGGACTTCGTGTGGTCGTTGCCGCGAATTCATTCGCCCTTGCCGCTCCGAGCGAATCCGTCCGCCAGCCCACCCCGTCTCAAAAACCAAAGAAATCCAGGATGATGGCGCTTGCATCCGGCCCGCAGGAATCGGTGTAGCTGCCGGCGCTGCTGCCGCCGGACCACGCGTGGCCCAGGCCGCTGATCACGTACTTTCGCATCACCACCGCGGCCGACTGGCTGTTGCGGTAGTCGTAGCGCGTGTACGAGCGGCAGGCGGTGGCGGTGCTGGTGGCGTCCGCCACGTCGTCCACGTCGCCGTCGTCGAGGGCATCGTAGCCGCGGTCGTTGGCCTGCGCCCACTGCGACAGCGTCTGGTGCGCGTTCAGCGAGTTCACCGTGCCGTCCGCCGTTCCCTGGAAGACGAGCGTGGGCACCTGCCGCCGGTACGAGCCCATCGCGGCGTAGCAGTCGTTGCCGCGCGCCCAGGGATCGTGCACGCTCCCGTACTTCATCGCGTCCGTCCCGCCGAGGGCCGTGGTGGCGCCCTTGTACATCACACCCGCGAAAGCGGCCACGCGCCGCACCTGGTCCGGGTAGGTGCATCCCATGGTGTTGGCCATCGCCGCGCCGGCGGAGAAGCCGGCGACGCCGACACGCGCCGCGTCCACCCGGTAGTTGGTCTTCACCCAGGCGATCATCCCGTTGATGAGGGACGGCTCGCCCGTGCCGCGCGCCTGGTTCACCGTATAGAACCAGTTCCAGCAGTCGGCGCCGTTGTACGCCGTGCCCTGCTCGGGATACAGCACCAGGAAGTTGCGCTGCTCGGCGAAGGTGTTCATCCGCGTGCCGGCGGCGAAGTCGTAGCCGTCCTGCAGACACCCGTGCAGCATCACCATCAGCGGCCGCGCGGTGACGCCGTCGTAGCCGGACGGCACGTACAGCCGGTAGAAGCGCGCGCCGTAGGCGTTGCTGTAGGTGCCGCTGATCCACCCCGTCTGCACCGCCGCCGCCGGTCCCGCGCCGCCCACCTCCGCCGCGGTGGGCGGCTCGGCATCGGCGCACGCCGCCGCCAGCGCGAGGCCGGTCACCACCATCCACCTGCCCATCTTCCGCCGCACTGCCGGGATCTGCCGGTCCATCGGTCCTCCTGGGGTGAGGGAGCGATGCTACAGGGCTATCTACCTCTCGCGACTGTGGTGCTGCGGTCCATCCAAGGGAGCGATTGATGTCGATCGATTGATGTCGTCGCGCCTGCGGTCTCGGTTCGTTGTCGCCGGCCTCACACCCGGCGGTTGAAACCGCGGCTGGAAGATCACGAAATCCGCCTTCGCGGATTGCGAGGTTCGGGATCTCGCCACGCCACCGGCTCCGAGGAGGCGGAAAGGAGATCCTTCGGTCGCGCGCCGGGGCCAGCGTGCCGGACGGTTTCGCGCGGCGCTCCCTCAGGAAGTCAGGCTATGGCTTGGGGTCGGATAGCCCCGCGTCGTTTGCGGGGCTTCCCGCTTCTCTAGCCGCGGGTTCACCCGCCCGGGACAGAAGCCGCCCGGCACCAATCCACCCGCCGACGCCCCGAATCCATCAATCCCCGATTCCCTACCCGACAGACGGCGCCGGCGTGAACCTCCACGCCGGCGCCGCGCGTCAGCCGACTAACGCGTCGAGTACCGCAGGCCCAGGAAGACCATCGTTCCGATCTCGGGCATGTTGATCATCTCCTGGTGCTTTTCGCCAAAGCCGCAGGAGCGGTCCTCGTTCGTGGGGTTCTGGAAGAGCACGTCCGTGTCGGCGTAGGTAAAGCGGCCGCCGCAGGCGAACAGGTTGCTCACGCCCAGGGTGACCTGCGTGTTGAACCGGTCCACGCGGTACCCCAGGTTGGCATCGAGCGTGGTGAACCCGGGCACAAAGCCGCGGTTGGCGCCGCTGCGGAAGTAGTACTCGTCCACGTGGCGCACGCTGAAGCCGCCCGTGAGCCGGCCAAAGTCCTGGAAGCCGGCGCCCAGCGTCCACTTGAGCTCGGGCGAGTTGAGCGTGGTGCTCTCCTCACGCCCCGCCTCCACCGCCACGTCGCTGATGTCGATCACCGACAGGGTGCCGCGCAGGTTGATCTTGGGGGTGATGATCACGTTCACCCCCGCGTCGGTGCCCGTCAGCTTTGCGCTGCCCAGGTTGTAGTAGGTGAGCGTGAGCGCCGGGTTGCCCAGCGTGTTGTTGATGCGGTTGCCGTCGGCGTCGTACGCCCACACCTGCGTCCCCGCCGGCTGCCCAGCGGCGCCCAGCCCCAGCCCGTCGCCGATCACGGCCAGCGGGCTCATGAAGTTCTCGTACTGGCTGCGGTAGTGGGCCACGTCCACGAACACCCGGTCCGCGATCACGCCCTTGTAGCCGAACTCCCAGGTGGTGTTCTCCTCGGGCTCGAGCGGGTCGTAGGTGCGGAAGATGCTGCCGTCCGGGCGCTTGACGGTAAAGCCGCGGGTGTTGCCGTAGATGGTTGTAACGGCGTTCCAGTCCGGGATGTGGAAGCTGGTCTGCAGGATGGTGGGCGACTTGAACGCGCGGTTGTACGTCACGCGGAAGTTCTGCCCCTCCAGGGGGCGCACCACCAGCCCCGCCTTGGGGCTGAACTGCGCGTCGTAGTTCTCGTGGCTGTCGTAGCGGCCCGCCAGCACCACGTCCATCCACGGCATCACCGGCGCCGTAAGCTGGCCAAAGGCGCCGAACTGGCCCACCTCGATGTCCTCGCCCGTAAGCCGGTCGGTGAGCCACTGGCGGTCGCTGCTCACCACGTCCTGGCGGTAGCTGGTGCCCACCACCAGCGCGCTGTTCAGGAAGAAGGGAAGGCGCGAGTTGTACTGCAGCTCACCGGCGTACATCCGCCCGTCGCTGGGCCAGTCGCTGGCGGCCACCAGCTGCTCGTCAGACAGGCGGCTGGCCTCGGGGCGCGCCAGGTTGGGGTAGTACGCCTGCGTGTAGCGGTTGGTGGCGTAGCTGTCGCCCGACTTGCTCTGGGCGCGGTACACGTTGGCGTACCAGTGGTTGTTGCTGAAGCGCAGCTGCTGGAAGTTGTAGCCCCAGTTCTCCAGCTGGTTGCGTCCCACGTTGGTCTGCCCCACCCCGTCCGTCACGCTGGCGCCGCCGCTGAGCTCCAGCTTGCCGTCGCCAAAGTAGCGCACGATGGCGCCCGACCCGCGCAGCACGCTGGCGTCCCAGTCCAGCCCCGCCTGCCCGCCGCGGCCCACCTCGGGCATGATGGTCCCCGCGGCCACGTCGCCCTGGCGGTACTCGCGGGCCAGCGAGCCGACGAGCGTGAGCCGGTTGCTCCAGTCGTCCGCCTCCTGGTACTCGCCGGAGACCTTGTACCCCCAGTTGCCGCTGGAGCCGGCGTAGCGCGCCTGCAGGTCGCGGTAGCTGCGGTTGCCGCCCGTCACCTCCACCGTCAGGCCGGGAAAGTCGCGCGGGTCCTTGGTGGTCAGGCTGATCACGCCGCTGCTGGCGTCCGCGCCGTACAGCGCCGCGCCGGGGCCGACGAGCACTTCGATGCCGGCCAGGTCGACCTTGGGGGTGGCGGTGAACTGGCCCACGGGAAGGCCGTTCTCCGGCAGCACCATCACGCGGCCGTCCTCCACCATCAGCATGCGGTTGTTGAACGACGAGTTGAAGCCGCGGGCGTTGATCCCCACGCTCGTCATCCCCACCTGGATGAAGTCGAGGCCCTTTACCTCCTTGAGCGCGCCCGCGAAGGTGTTGCCGATGGTGGCGTCCAGCTCGGCCGTGCCGATGCGGGTGATGGTGGCCGGCGCCTCGGTTACGCGCTCGCTCTGGCGCGATGCGCTGACGACCATGGCGTCCAGCTCGAACGGCTTGTCCTCCAGCTGGATGGCCACCAGGCTCTCCTCGCCGGAGCGCACGGCGACTTCGCTCGTCGTCTCGCGAAAGCCGATGTGCGACACGCGCAGCTGGTGCGTGCCCACGGGGATGCCGCGAATGGCAAAGGCGCCCAGCGGGTCGGTGACGGCGGAGAGGCGGGTGCCGGAGACGGTGACGCGCGCGCCGGCGAGCGCCTCGCCGTCGCGGCCGGCCACGGTGCCCCGTACGGAGCCGGACTGTGCGTGGGCCAGCGCCGGTACCAGCGACAGTGCCAGTGCCAGCACGAGGGTGCGCCAGCGTGGGCGCGGGGTGCTGCTGCTCATGGAAGGATCTCCACGTTGGGGGACACGTGTGCGCCGCCGGGGGCGGGGACGCACGGTTGGGAACTCTCCGCTGCGGTCTTTGATGTGGAGGCGACCGCGCTCCTCGGAAACTTCAAGTGCGAAAGTGCGAAAGTGCGAAAGTGCGAAAGTGGTCGAGCGTCCGTTCGGGGCCCTCACCCGCTCGCTCAGGCTCGCACCCTCTCCCGCAAGCGG
>DASQBH010000108.1:0-4482 GCA_035635315.1 Longimicrobium sp. | reverse complement strand
GCCCCCTCCGCTCGCTCAGGCTCGCCCCTCCCCCAAAACTGCTGGGGGCGGCTGGGTGGCTGCAGGGATCGGAGTGCTTCGGCAGGCTCGGAGGTGCGCCCTCTCCGCTCGCTCAGGCTTGCACCTCCCCCAAAACTGCTGGGGGAGGTTGGGATGCGTGGGATCGGTGGTTCGGCCAACGCGCTTCACCGCCTGTCGAAGCGCGTCACCTCTCCCCCAGGGGTTTTTGGGGGAGAGGCCGGGAGAGGGGGCGCCCCGCGGACGCAGTTGGATCTGCTTCGACGCGCCTCGGACCTCTCTCGCACTTTCGCACTTTCGCACTTTCGCACTTCACGCACTCACGCACTCACGCACTCCCCCCGGCTGCAGCGTCATCCACACGCCGTGGCGGGCGCGCAGCGAGGCTTCGGCGCGGTAGACGACGTCGCGGCCGGGGACGGGGACCGGGCGAAAGCGGCGGGCGAGCATCGCCAGGACCAGCGGGGTCTCCAGCATCGCCAGGTGGCGGCCCACGCACGCGCGCTGCCCCGTGCCAAAGGGGACGTACGCGTGCCGGTGCCGTCCGGCGACGGCCTCCGGCAGAAAGCGGTCGGGGTCGAAGCGGTCCGGATCGTCCCAGAACTCCGGGTGGCGGTGCGTGGCGTACGTCACCAGCAGCAACGTGGCGCCGGCGGGGATGCGGGTGCCGCCCACCACGTCGTCCCCGTGCGCCGCGCGCAGGTTCCACCAGAAAGGCGGGTACAGGCGCATGGACTCCATGATCAGCCGCCGCGTGTAGTCCATCCGCCCCAGCTCCTCCACCGTGGGCGCGTCGCCGGCCATCACGGCGTCCACCTCGTCGCGCAGGCGCGCGTCCGCCTGCGGGTGCCGCGCCAGCAGGTGCCACGTCCACGCCAGCGAATCCGCCGTCGCCTCATACCCGCCGAACATCGTCGTCAGCACCTCGTCGCGCAGCTGGCGGTCGCTCATGGGCTCGCCCGTCGCGGCGTCGCGCGCGTCCAGCAGCATGCTCAGCAGGTCGTCCGGCCGCTCTCCGCTGGCGCGGCGCTCCGCCACCACGCGACGGACGATCTCCTCCAGCCGCGCCACCGCCGCGTTGGCTCTGGCCGCGCCGGGGAGCGGGACGCGCTCCGGCAGCCAGAAGGTGCCGAAGCGCACGCCGATGTGCTTCAGGATGGGGCCGAACGCGTCCGCCATCCGCCGCACGTCCTCGTCCGTCATGCTGCTGGAGAACATGGTGCGGGCGATGATCTCCAGGGTGATGGTCATCATCTCGTGCACCATCTCCACGGGGCGGCCGGCGCGCGCGGCGGCGTCCCACGCGTCGGCCTTGCGCCGCACCACGTCGGCCATGATGGGCACCAGCCCCGCCACCCGCGCGTGGCTGAACGCGGGCGAGATCAGCCGCCGCTGGTGCAGCCAGCTTTCGCCCTCGTTCATCACCAGCCCGCGGCCAAAGATGAACGAGGCGCGGTTGAAGGCGGGCCCCTTCCAGTAGTTGCGGTTGTTCTCCACCATCACGTGCTGCACGTGGTCCGGGTGGTGGACCACGTAGAGGGAGGCGGGCCCCACCCGCAGCCGCGCCACGGAGCGCGGGTGGGTGTGCATGGCGCGCAGGCACAGCGCCGGCCCGTCGCGCAGCAGCTCCGGCAGCACACCGATCAGCGGACGCCCGCGCACCACGGCCTCGCGCGGCTCCGCGCCGTTCGTCGTCGTCATCTATCCCTCCGGGAGGGGATGGATCGCAAGTCGAGCTGTCCCTTCAACGCTCATCCGAAAGAACGAGAGAGGCCAGCTTTGCGGGACGAGTTGCGCCTGCGCTGGACGAATGGCGCGGGGCCGCCGCCGATTGTTCTACGCCACGGCCCGGACCATGCATTCGGAAGTAGATGGATGGGAGAAGTTTACGGCGATTACTGACTCTCCGGAGGATCTGAGATGGCACGCAAGCGCGAGCTGATCGAGCCCAACGAGGGCGACAAGCGGTACGTGCGCCGCGACGCGAACGGCCGCTTTACCAAGGACCAGGTGGACGTGGGCAAGTCGCTGGCGGCGGACCGGCGCCAGAAGGCCAAGACCAAGGCCAAGCCCGGTCAGGGCGACAAGGGCGACCACTGAGGTCGATGCAGGACGTACCAGGCGCCGCGGCGGATCATTCGCCGCGGCGCCTTTGCTTTGCTGCCGCCACACGTCGAAGGTGATGGGATGGGCGGACAACGACAGCCTGCCAACGACGATACGCATCTGACCGGCCCATCTGCCGTCCGCCCGGTGGTTGGGATATGTGCCGTCCGCCCGCGGAGCGAATGAATTCGCCGCTGGAAAAGCGCAAAGTCCGCCTGCGCGGACTGTAGCCGCGGGGACGGCGCGCCGTAGCACACGGGGTGCACGCCGCCGGTTCGCGGTAGCGGACGCGCAGGCGCGTGGGACGCCGCATATCGCCAGGCCGCCGTGTCCGCGCAGGCGGACAGCGTGACGTTGTTGCCGCGAATTCATTCGCTCCGGAAAAGGTCAGCCGAAACTCCGTTGCGGACGCGCAGGTGCATGGAACGCCGCACACCGCCAGGCCGCCGAGTCCGCGCAGGCGGACTTTGTGTAGTCGTTGCCGCGAATTCATTCGCCCGGCAGGCGGACGGCGCGATGCCTGATCGGCGCCGCGATGGAGCAGCCGGAGAACCGCTGACGAGTCAGCGGCTGTCCCTCGAACGCGCGTTCGAAACGGGGCGGCGCTCCGTTGACCCTCCGAATTGAGCGGGTTAACTTGCAAGGCTGGTCAAACCCGCGCGGCGCGTGCACTTCCGGCACGTGGACCGCGCCCGTTCATCCATCGTAAACGGGCCTGATGAAGGACCTTCTCACCCTCACCGTAAACGGCGACACGCACGAGGTCGCGGTGCCCACCCACTGGAGCCTGCTGGAGGCGCTGCGCTACGCGGTGCAGCTTACCGGCAGCAAGCAGGGGTGCGACAAGGGCGACTGCGGCGCGTGCACGGTGTGGCTGGACGGCGTTCCCACGCTCTCCTGCATCACCCCCGTGTACGAGGCGGTGGGGCAGGACGTGCGCACGGTGGAGGGGCTGGTAGGGCTGCGGACGGCGCCCGGGGTGCCGCACCCGCTGCAGGACGCCTTCGACGTGTGCGGCGCGGCGCAGTGCGGCTTCTGCACGCCGGGGATTCTGATGAGCGCGGCGGCGCTGCTGGAGGAGAACACGGCGCCCACGCGCGACGAGATCAAGGAGGCGCTGAGCGGCAACCTGTGCCGCTGCACCGGCTACACCAAGATCCTGGACGCGGTGGAGATGGCGGCGGCGACGCTGCGCGGCGAGGAGGTGGCGGCATGAGCGCGGAGCGGCAGGAGTTCGAGAGCGCCCGCGGCGGCGTTCCGCTGGACGAGCCCGAGGTGGCGGAGCGCGGCACCCCCGTGGTAGACCACGCCGAGTCGCACGCCGGCGAGCCGGTGGAGGAGCGGGTAAAGCTGTACGGCGACCGCGAGGAAAAGGCGAAGCCGCTGAACGTGCTGGGCCGGCGGATGCGCAAGACGGACGGGCTGGAGAAGAGCACCGGCCGCGCGCGCTACACCGACGACATGGTGCTGCCGGGGATGCTGCACGCCAAGATCCTGCGCTCCCCCCATCCGCACGCGCGCATCGTCTCCATCGACGCCTCCGCCGCGCTGGCGCTTCCCGGCGTGGCCGCGGTGGTCACCGGCGCGGAGATGCCCATCCCCTTCGGCATCATCGTCTGGACGCCGGACGAGAACGCGCTGGCGACGGACAAGGCGCGCTACATCGGCGACGCGGTGGCGGCGGTGGCTGCGGTGGATGAGGACACGGCCAACCGCGCCGTGGAGCTGATCCAGGTGGAGTACGAGGTGCTGGAGGCGATCCTCGATCCGTTCGAGGCCGCGCGCCGCACCGACGTGCAGATTCACGAAGCCAAGAAAGCCGGCCACAACGGCAACATCAGCAAGATCGTCAAGCTGGACTTCGGCGAGGTGGAGCAGGGGCTGCGCGAATCCGACGTCGTCATCGAGGGCGAGTACTTCTTCGAGGGGACCACGCATACGCCCATCGAGCCGCACTGCGCCATCGGGATGTGGGAGGAGGGCGGCGCGCCGGGCGGGCGGCTGACCGTCTGGTCGTCCACGCAGGTGCCGCACTACCTGCACCGCGAGCTGGCCAAGGTGCTGGAGCTGGACGCGGCCAAGGTGCGCGTGGTGCAGCCGCACGTGGGCGGCGGGTTCGGCGGCAAGAGCGAGCCGTTCGACCTGGAGTTCTGCGTCGCCAAGCTGGCGATGAAGACGGGGCGGCCGGTGAAGATCCTCTACACCCGCGAAGAGGTGTTCTACGCCCACCGCGGGCGGCACCCGTTCCACATGAAGTACCGCGTGGGGGCCACGGCGGACGGCAAGCTGAAGGCGGTGGACGCAAAGACGCTGCTGGACGGCGGCGCCTACTCGTCGTTCGGCCTGGTGACCACCTAC
>DASQBH010000107.1:0-3811 GCA_035635315.1 Longimicrobium sp. | reverse complement strand
CGGCGTGAGGCGCCGTGCCCGTTCTACGAACGCTGCGGCGGGTGCACGCTGGAGCACATGCCGTACGACGCGCAGCTGCGGGCCAAGTCGCGCATCGTGGCGGACGCGCTCACGCGCATCGGCGGCATCGCGGTGGACTCGCCGGAGGTGGTGCCGTCGCCCAACGAGTTCCGCTACCGCAACCGCGTCTCGTTCGCGCTGCGGCGGATGGAGCACGGGCGCGTGGTGGCGGGGTTCCACGCCATCGGCGAGCCGGACGAGATCGTGGACCTGGACGGCGGCTGCCTGCTTTTCGAGGAGGCGATCGGCCGCGTGTGGGACGGCATCCGCGCCAGCTGGGGCCCGGACGCGCGCCGCCTTCCCTCCGGCGAGCAGCTGCGGCTTACGCTGCGGACCAACGCCGCGGGCGAGGTGTCGCTGCTGGTGGAGGGCGGCTTTCTTCCCGGACGGCCGCAGGAATTGATCGCCGCGGTGCCGGGGCTGGTCTCCGTCTGGCACCGGCCGCGCGAGGCGGATCCGGAGCTGATCGCGGGCGCGCCCGGGCTGCCGGAGACGTGGGGCGACGAGACGGTGGAGCTGAGCGGCGCCGCGTTCCTGCAGGTGAACCGCGCCGCGGCCGCGCTGCTGGAGGCGCACGCGATGGCGCTGGCCGGCGACGTGGCGGGGCTGCGGGTGGTGGATGCTTACTGCGGCATCGGACTGCACGCGCGGCGGCTGGCGCGGGCGGGGGCCAGCGTGACGGGGATCGAGCTGGACCCGGACGCGGTGGCGGAGGCGCGGCGGAGCGCGCCGGAGGGCGCCGTCTTCGTCGAAGGTCCGGTGGAGGCGCTGATCGGCGAGCACCTCCCGGCGGACCTCGTCATCCTCAACCCGCCGCGCGCGGGGATCGCGGGCGAGGCGGCGGACGCGCTGGTGGCGGCGCCGGCGAAGCGCATCATCTACGTCTCCTGCAACCCCGCCACGCTCGCCCGCGACCTGAAGCGGATGGGCGTGGCGTACCGGCTGGAATCCATCCGCTCCTTCGACCTGTTTCCCCAGACGGCGCACGTGGAGAGCGTGGCGCTGCTGGTGGGTACGGCGGGGTAGCGGGTCGCAGACGGCAGGGAGAACAAGACGGGCCGCCGGACGACGATGTCCGGCGGCCCGATCTGTCAGCCGCGATCTGCTCCGTGTGATTCTCCCGCGGATGTAGCGGATGCCGCTGAACTCAGCAGGGACGGCTGTTCCCTTCACAATAATAGAGGCAGAAATACTCCCCTCCCGACGTGGTTCCACACCACTGCAGGCTCGCGTCGACAGTCGTACTCGCGGGGGAGACAGGCTCTTCGCTCCCCGGCTCGAACGATTCCACGCCGAGCGTGTCGAGATCCAGTTTGATTTGGCGCATGGTACGGCTCCTTCGTTGCTGGTGATCGTCAGAAGCAGGCTGCCATCTCATCGGAGTGGGTCGCAACCGGCGGTATCCGGGACGCCTGAATCGTCATGACAATCCAATGCTAGGATTTTAAATCCAGTTTGTAAAGTGTCTTGATAGGATATGCTTGACGGTCAAAGTGGGGGCGTGGCGCTGCTGATGGCGGCGTAACAACCGGATCGTGGACAGGACAAAGCCGCCGGGCACGTCATGCCCGGCGGCTTTTCTGCGCACGTCCGGCGGATCAGCAGGCGGCGGCGCAGAAGTACGGGCCGCCGGTGGTGGCGAAGGTGTCGCACACGTACGTCTCGGGTGGCTCCCCCTGGAAAACGCCGTCCCCCGGGACGAACGTCTCCACGACCAGCGAATCCGGGTTCAGCTTCATCTTCTCCTCCTGACTTGCGGGTTTTCGGCGGGTGAGAAGGCCGAGGCCTATTGGCAGGCCGTCTCGCAGGTGTACTGGTACCGGGTGCGGCACGCGACCTGGCAGCTCAGGCCGCCGCACGTCTGCTGATAGGCGTCGTAGGTGTAGACCGAGCCGTCGTGCGCGCGCACGGTGCCGCGGGCGTCGTCGTCCGACTGCGAAGTCTCGAACGACTCGACGGAGAGGGACTCCAGCTTCAGCTTGTTCATGACGTATTCTCCGGACAGGGATGAGCGGTGGACGTGCTACACCGCGCAGACGTTGCGGCAGGTATAGTCATAGAGGGTAACGCAGGCGTAGTCGCAGCTCATCCCGCCGCAGGTCTGTTGACCGAACCGCGACCAGGAGTGCGCCTGCACGGTTCCGCGGGTCGCGACGCCATCCTCGCGCGAGGGTTCGAACGTCTCGACGGAAAGGGACTCCAGCTTCAGCTTGTGCATCTGCTTCTCCTGGTGGAGGGATGGCGGTGGAGGCATTGCGTTTGGGTATTGAAGCAATTGTTTGTCTGATAAGGTGTCGATCTTTTCGATCCGCGTCAACCATGCCGCGCGGATCGCAGTTGCGGACTTGCGGCACGCAGAGGGCGGGCGCACCTTGCTGCGCCTTTTGAATCACCCGTTTTCCGCTCTGGACCCAATGCGCTACTTCGTCACCATTGCCGGCCGCGAGATGGAGGTGGACCTCACCGGCGCCCATCCCGTGGTGGACGGCACGCCCGTGGAGGCGCAGCTGAGCCACCTGCCCGGCACGCAGACGCGGCACCTGCTGCTGGACGGCCGCTCGTACGCGCTCAACGCGGTGGCCGGCGAGCGCCGCGGGCGGTGGAGCATCGGCATCGGCGCGGAGCGGTTCACGGCCGACGCGGTGGACGAGCGCACCCGCGCCATCCGCGAGATGACCGGCGGTGGCGAGGACGTGGCCGACAAGACCATCGTGGCGCCCATGCCCGGCCTGGTGCTCAAGGTGGAGGTGGAGGTGGGGCAGGCGGTGCGCGCGGGGCAGGGCGTGGTCGTGGTCGAAGCGATGAAGATGGAGAACGAGCTCAAGGCGCCCGCCGACGGCGTGGTGGCCAGCATCTCCGTGCAGCCCGGGCAGACGGTGGACAAGGGAGCCACGCTGATCGTGCTGGAGTAAGGACGCTACGAGGATGGAGGAATTCTACTTCTGCGGCGAGGTAATCGCGCCGGACGGGCTGGGCATCCTTCGTCCGCTGCTGGAAGGCCGCCCCGCGCCGGAGATAGAGGTGTGGCGCTCGGGCTTCGACGGATCGGACATCCTGCGCGCGACTGGCCCCCTTTGGGCACTGGACCTGGACGCGGGGCAGGGGGCGAAGAAATTCTTCTCGGGAGACATTGAGGCGGACCGCGACAACGCCCTGCGTTTGATCGGCGAGTTGTCGGACCTGTTTCGCGAGGCCGGGATGCGGCACCGCATCGAGCTGAGCACCGAACTGGACCGGGAACTGCTCGCCTACTTTCACCACGAGTGGCCGCAGGAGGCGTAACCCCGCCGGGAGTCACGCGGAGGTCGCGGAGGAAAACAAGAGAGGACGCGGATGCAGGTTGTCTCCGCGTCCTTTCTTTGTTCTTCCGAGACCTCCGCGTGATGCTCTGGAGGTCCGCCGGGCGGAAGGTTGCGATGCATCTTGCGATATATCTTGCATTGCGATGTATCGTAAGTTATATCTTTCGATAGATCGCAAGTGCGGTCGGATTCCCGTTCACAGGGAGGCGGAGATGTTCGGAAAGCATTGCGGGGGCGGATGGCAGCAGTTCGGGCCGCGGGGGCCGCGCGGCGGCGGACCAGGCGGGCCCTGGGGGTTCGGGTTCGGATGGGGGCCGGGAGGTCCGGGCGGGCCCGGCGGACCATGGCAGGGCGGGGGGCCGGGGCGCGGACGGATGTTCGGCCACGGAGACCTGAAGTTCGTGGTGCTCAACCTGCTCGCCGAAAAGCCGCGGCACGGCTACGAGATC
>DASQBH010000106.1:0-3678 GCA_035635315.1 Longimicrobium sp. | reverse complement strand
AACGGCTGCGTGGTGGGCGAGCGGCTGCAGTGCCCGCTGCACCACTGGGAGTGGAACGTCGATGGCGCCTGCGCCGGAATCCCCGGAGGCAGTCCGCCGCCGTCCGCGCGGCAGCCGGGGTACCCGGTGGCGGAGCGGCTGGGGGGGATCTGGGTGTGGATGGGTGGCGGCGCGCCGGGCCCGGTGCCGGGCTTCGAGACCTTTGCGGACGACGAGCTGCTTACGGCGCACGGCCGCGCGGTGCGGCTGAGCTGCCCGTGGTACGCGCCCGCCGCCAACGGCTTCGACGAGCAGCACCTGAGCACGGTGCACGGCCGCGCGCTGCGGGAGCGGCCGCAGGTGGACTTTCCCGAGCCGCACCGCATGCGGATGCGCTACCTGTCGCGCGTAACGGGGCAGGGGCTGGCCGACCGCATCATGAAGCGGCTTTCCGGCGACCACATCCGCGTGGCCATCAACTGCTGGGGCGGCACCACCGTCACCGTGGAGAGCGACCTGGGCCGCACCCGCAGCGCGCTGCTGCTGGCCATGATCCCCGTGGGCGACGAGGTGGAGGTGACGCCGGTGTTCACCTCGCGCCGCGGCGGGGTTCCGGGGGTGGACCGGATGCGGCTGGGGGTGGCGCGCTTTCTCTTCACCCGCTTCATCGAGAAAGACGTGGGGGTGATGCACGGGATGCGCTTTCGCCCCCGCCTTCCGCTCCCCGGCAACGAGACGCTGGAGACCTTTCTCCGCTGGGCCTCCGGGCTGCCGGGGGAGCGGGAGGGGAGGTAGGGTAGGGGAAGGCCGGCGGCGATGCGGATGGCCGGCCGTGGCGAATGAAATTCGCGGCTTGGACAACGCAATGTCCGCCTGCGCGGACCGCTCGTGCCGGATTCGAGGTGAGTGCACGCCAGCAGGTGCCGTCGCGGTTGAGGCCCCGCGTTGTTCGCGGGGCTTTTCGCTGTTCCAGCCACGGGGCGCGGGTTTACCCGCCCGGGACAGGGCCGGCGGCGATGTATGCCACGGGACAAATCGATCGATTCCCCGCCGGATCCCGGGCCGGAACGACAGCGCGCCGGCCCCGTGGGGACCGGCGCGCTCGTTTCCATCGATCCCCAGACGCTCAGGGCTCCCGGGCGTTGTCGTCGAAGCGCACCATCTGCGCGATGGCGGGTTTGCCGCGGCAGTCCACGTAGAACAGCATGTAGTAGGCGGGCGGCAGGTTGGCCTCGCGCGCGTTCGGCGTGCGGAACGCGAGCGCGTTGCCGGATTGCTGGAACTGCAGCTCGTAGAACTGCTGCCCGTTCTGCCAGCCGTGCGTGGCCGACGAGAGCTTGTCCAGCACCAGCGACGGCTGGCGCCCGGGCTCGCACCGCGGGGGGAGCCCGGTGAGCTGCACCCGGTACTCGTTGTTGCTGCGCAGCAGGTAGAAGGTCTTGCCGCCGATGATCGCCTGCGGGGTGTAGCCCCGCGGCGGGGTGACGGGGGTGATGCTGTTGATCGCCGCGCGGCGGTCCGGGTCGATGAACAGGTACGGCGGGCTGTAGATCTCGGCCACCCAGTCTTCCGTGGGCGTGGTGAGCTGCCCCTTGAGCCCGCGCCCCATGGGCCCATCCTGGAAGAAGTACATGTCGATGTCCACCAGCCCCAGGTCCGGCTTGGGCTGTCCGAACAGGGGCATGCCGGTCGTATCCACGCCGCTGCGCACCGTCGCGCGCGCCGAGTTGCCGCCGGAGATCAGCACGCGGCCGTCGGGGAGCAGAATGGCGTTGTTGTGGTACAGCCGCGGCTCCACCGCATCCACCATCCGCTGCCGGTGGTATCCCGTGAACCGCCCGCCCTGGTACATCGGGGTCAGGAGCCACGGATAGAACACGGGCCCGTAAAAGTCGTAGTTGCCCCCGTTGACGATCAGGATCTGCTTGGTGGGAAGAATGACCGCGTAGTGCATGGTGCGGTCGTCCTGGGGGGCGTCGCCCAGAAAGTTGGGCTCCAGGGTCCAGCGGCCGCCGCCCGGCGCGCTGGGCGACACGATGAACTCCTGGCGCTTGCGGCTGCCGCGGCCTCCGGCAAAGTGCGTGGGCGGCGTGCTGTCATCCGTCACCGTGATGTTCATGGGCAGCAGCGTGCCCGGCGACGTGGGCTGGCCGCCCAGCAGCGTGATGTTTCCCGTGTTGGGGTCCCAGTACGTGGTGCCGTACGACGTAATGGTGTCGGGGCGCTCCGGCCCGCGCTGGAACGCCACCCTCGGCTGTTCCGGCGTGCCGCCCAGCGTGGCCCAGTAGGTGTGCGTGGTGCGGCGCATGAAGGCCGTGCTCTCCGTGCGCAGGCTCACCCAGTCGCCTTCGCGCGTGAGGTAGATGCGGCCGTCTGGCATCAGGTAGTTCTCGGGATACAGCTTGAACGCGTCCCGCTGGTTGGCCCGGATGCACCGCTCGGGGCAGTTGACCCCGCTGTCGGGGACGAAACGCGGGTTGATGATGGTGTTGAAGGGGCTGTTGGGCAGGTTCTGCACGTCCACGTTGCGCCAGGCGTCCTGCGGGCGCCGTGGATCGAACGCCGCGGGGTTGAAGAAGTCGATGGTGTGGTTGATCTCGAACTCGTACATCTCGGGATAGCCCACGTCGAAGCCCACGAATCCGCTGAACACCGCCATCCGCCCGTCCAGCAGGGGGACGATGCTGGCGTACCAGCGTCCACGTGGCATGAAGCCCGAGAAGATCCACGGATCGTGCGCGTTGTCCGGCATGCGGCGCCAGTCGAAGCCCTGCCAGTTGATGGCCAGCTCCTTCTTCCAGTCGAAGATGTAGGTGGAGCGGTTTCCCGTGCGGTACGGGTAGTAGTACTGCGTGCCGCCGGTGAAGAGGACGTTGCCGTCGGGAAGGTGCAGGTGCCCCGTGCAGAACAGGTCGCTCGGCGCGAACTGGCCCGCGCTGTCGGGATCGGGCACGGGCACCGGGTGCGGGATGCGGTAGAACGTGTTCCGCTCGGGATCGTACACCGCGACGTTGTTCACCAGCTGGTAGTACCGCTGCAGGCTGTCCATCGCGAACGGGTTCCCGTCCCGGTTGAAGACGCCGGTGCCGGGCAGGGGATTGGCGACGCTGGGGTAGTGCTCGATGGGCGCATGGTTTCGCCAGCTGCTGCCGCTGGCCCACAGCACCTTGCCCGAAGGCAGGAGCACCGCGTGCACCGTCTGCATCCCCAGAATGCGCTCGATGGCGGCGCCGCCGGCCTGGGGGATGATGGTTTCCCACCGGCCGTACACCGCGGGATCGGGGGTAAGCTCGTGCGCGTCCGGGGGCGGTGGCCCCTCCGCGTGCGCGTTCTGCGCGGACAGGGAGCCCGGTGACAGGATGTGCACGCCCGCCAGGAGGATGAGGAATGCCGGCAGCCTGGCGGATCTGCGGGGATGGTGGGACAACGTACGCATGGAACCTCTCCCGGTCTGGTGAAGGGCGGGACATGAAAGCGGAAAGACGCTTATTATCTAGGCCGATTACGTGTGGATGGGCAAGGAAAAAGATTTGCGACGGGGTTCGAGCGAGCCGGCAGTGCTGATGCCCCGCGCAGCTGCGGGGTTTTTCGCTTTTCCAGCCGCGGGCTCACCCGCCCGGGACCAGGCCGGTGGCGATGCGGACGACCGGCCGTGGCGAATGAATTCGCGGCCTGGACAACGCAATGTCCGCCTGCGCG
>DASQBH010000105.1:0-2095 GCA_035635315.1 Longimicrobium sp. | reverse complement strand
AGACCTTTGCCGACTCGGTGGTGGACGGCGGGCTGGTGCTGCGCTTTCAGAGCACCGGCAACTACTACCTGCTGGCCATTCGCGACGACTCGCGGTACTCGCACGCCAACATCGAGATGTACAAGGCGGTGAACGGCGTGTTCACCCGCCTGGGCAACCGGCTGGACATCAGCTGGCCGCAGGGGGTGACCAAGAACGTGCGCTTCGAGGCCGAGGGCACCACCCTCAAGGCCATCGTCGACACCGTGACGGTGCTGCAGGTGACCGACAACACCTACACCGCCGCCGGCGGCGTGGGCGTGCGGCACGACAACACGCACGGCTACACCGGCGTAAAGGGGCGCTTCGACCTGATCAAGTGGTACAACCAGCCGATCCAGGACACGTTCGACAGCAACAGCCTGAGCAGCTACACCATCTACAACACGCCCGGCGCGTGGTCCATCACCACGACGGACGGCTTTCTGCGCGCCGACACCACCGCGCGGCAGAGCGTGGTCATCCGCAACGGCGTGACCTTTACCAACGGGTACATCCAGACCACGGTGGATTCCATCCGTGACGGCGGGCTGGTGCTGCGCTTTCAGAGCAGCGGCAACTACTACCTGCTGGCCATTCGCGACGACGCGCTCTTCGGGTACGCGAACCTGGAGATCTACAAGGCGGTCGGCGGCGTGTTCACCAGCCTCTCCGGGCAGATCGACGTGACCTTCAACCCCGGCACGGAGTACGAGATCAGCTTCGGGGCCAGCGGAAACGTGCTGAAGGCCTACCACGACGGCGTGGTGGTGGCCACGGTGACCGACAACACCTACAGTTCGGGCGGCATCGGCCTGCGCGCCGACAACAGCCGCGGCTGGAACAACGTCCACTCGCGGTTCAGCAACTTCCTCTGGCTGCTGGAGTGACGACGGGGCCCGGCGGCCGCGCACCCCGCGCGGTCGCCGGGCCGGCAGAGCATGGCTGCTGACGGAGAGGACGCGGACAAAACCTTTGTCCGCGTCCTCTCCCTTTTCATCCGCAAACCATCCTGAAAAAGATTGGGGGTACGCCGTTCGTTTTTGCGGATTCGGCATGAGACCAGATCTTCCACTGTACGAAAAGCGCCGGCCCGTGGAGCGGGTCCACGGGCCGGCGGCTGAAGGGTGGTCAGGCGGCGTGCGCTACTTCTCGGGGCAGGTGGTGGCGCCCGTCTGCGGGTCCACCACGCACGCGGAAGCGGTGCTCGCGCCTTCCGGCTGCGCGGGCGACAGCGACGAGGTGGAGCCGAAGAGCGGGTCCGTCGTGCCCACCCGGAAGATGCCCCACATCCCGCTGTCGAAGTGGTGCGACGTCTGGTCGCGGTACAGGTAGTCGCCCTGGATGGATCCGCGGCCGCCCGCCCCGTGCTTGATCAGGATGTCGAAGTGGTTGGTGGGCCCGTGGCCGATCATGGTCCCCTTCCACTCCGAGAACGGGTTGGCGCCCAGCCGCGCGGAGTTGTTCACGTAGGGCAGCTCCTCCCAGATGTGCCCGTGCAGGTTGAACACCGAGTTGCGCGCGTGGCCGCCCGGCTCGACGATGCGGAACCGCACCTGCCCGCCCGCGGGCGACGTGAACACCGGCGTCTGCGGGTCGGCGCCCACCTGCGTGTTCAGCAGCGACCCCGCGAAGTTGAAGCCGCGCGTGACGTCCAGCGGCGTCTCGGGCGAGTACCCCTTTCTGAACCACATGGGCTCCGTGCGGTAGTTGAAGCCCTTCTGCCCCGAGTCTTCGGGGTCCTCGAACCCGTGCAGGTTGGGCACCGCCGCGCCGCTGGCGTAGGTGCGCGCCGACCCGTTGCCCAGCGACAGCGAGGTGTTGCTGCCAAAGCGCAGGTTCAGGTCCGTCTGGAAGAAGAGCACGTGCTCGCGGAAGCGCCCCGTGGGGGTGATGATGGTGGTCGACGCGCGGTCGTCGGCCCCCCAGCTGGACCCGGCGGGCTCGATGACCAGCGCGCCGATCGCCCCCTTGCTGGCCTGCTTGAGCGGGTCGGCCGGCATCAGGTTCAGCACGCCGAACTCCACCGGCCGCGCCTGCAGCGAGTCGGCCACCAGCGAGAGCGTCCCCGCGTACC
>DASQBH010000104.1:0-3438 GCA_035635315.1 Longimicrobium sp. | reverse complement strand
AACTTCTCGGCGGTCAGCCCCGGCCGGCCCAGGTAGCCGCGCGCCACCCCCACGCCGCCGACGTACAGCTCACCGGGGACGCCGACCGGTGCCGGCGCCCCGATCGCGTCGAGCACGTACACCCGCACGTTCTCCAGCGGGCGGCCGATGGCCGGCGCACGCCCGTCCGCCTCGCAAGCAGCGGAGGTCGCGCAGACCGTGACCTCGGTCGGCCCGTAGGCGTTCACGAATACGCGGCCGCCGCTCCACCGCTCCACCGTGGCGGCGTCCACCGCCTCCCCCGCGCTCACCACCGTGCGCAGCTCCGGCAGGTCATCGGGCGGGAGCGTGGCCAGCACCGACGGCGGCAGGGTGGCCACGGTCACGCGCCCGCGCCGCAGCGTCTCCAGCAGCCCCGCACCGGGGAGAAGGGCCTCGCGCGGCGCCATCACCAGCGTGGCCCCGGCCAGCAGCGCGTCGAACACCTCCGCCACCGCCGCGTCGAAGGAAAACGAGGCGAACTGGAGGACGCAGCTGGTCTCGTCGATGCCGAAGCGGCGGGCCTGCGCGTACGCCAGGTTGGGGACGCCCCGGTGCGGCACCATCACCCCCTTGGGCGTCCCCGTGCTCCCGGAGGTGTGGATCACGTACGCCACGTGGTCGGGCCGTGCACCGGCCCGCGGATTCTCCGCGGACTCCGCCGCGATCCGCGCCCCGTCCCCGTCCACGCTCACCACCGCGACGCCGTCGCCGGCGGGGAGCGCCGCGCGCAGCGAGTCCTGCGTCACCAGCACGGGCACGGCCGCGTCGGCCAGCACGAACGCCAGCCGCTCCGCGGGATAGGCGGGGTCCAGCGGCACGTACGCGCCCCCCGCCTTGAGCACGGCCAGGACGGAGACGATCATCTCCGTCCCCCGCTCCAGGCAGATCCCCACCCGCGTCTCCGGCCCCACGCCGAGGCCGGTGAGATGGTGCGCCAGCCGGTTCGCCCGCTCGTTCAGCTCCGAGTAGCTCAGCGTCTCGTCTTCGAAGACGAGTGCGGCCGCGCCGGGCGTGCGCTCCACCCGGGCTTCGAACAGCTCGTGGATGCACCGGTCCGCGGGATACTCGGCCTCCGTCCCGTTCCACGCCTCCAGCACGAGCGCGCGCTCCGTCTCGCCCAGCAGCTCCAGACGCGAGAGCCGCACGTCCGCGTCGGCGGCGACCTGCTCCAGCACCCGCTCAAGGTGGCCGAGCATCCGCTCGACGGTGCCGCGCTCGAAGAGGTCGGTGCTGTAGCTCACTCCGCCGTACAGGCCCTGGGGGGTCGCCGCGAGCTCCAGGGAGAGATCGAACTTGGCGATCTCCATGGCCGCACCGACGCCGCCGACCTTCAGGCCCGGAAGCGCGCCTCCTCCGCCCCCTGCCTCCTGCAGCGTGAACAGCACCTGGAAGAGCGGCGAGTGGCTCAAGCTGCGCTCCGGCTGCAGCTCGGCCACCAGGCGCTCGAAGGGCACCTCCTGGTGCTCGTACGCCCCCAGCGTCGCCTCCCGCACACGCCGCAGGGTCTCGCGGAAGCTCGGGTCGCCCGACAGGTCGGTGCGCAGCACCAGCGTGTTGACGAAGAAGCCGATCAGCTCCTCCACCTCCCCGCGCGTGCGCCCGGCGATGGGGCTGCCGACGACGATGTCCTCGCTGCCGGCGTACTTGCCCAGCAGCACCTGGAAGGCGCCCAGCAGCGTCATGTACAGCGTCGTCCCCTCGCTCCGCCCCAGCCTCTGGAGACGCTCCAGCAGCTCCGGGGAGAGCTCCACCGGGACCGACGCGCCCCGGTACGTCTGCACCGCCGGGCGGGGATGGTCCGTCGGCAGCTCCAGCAGCTCCGGCGCACCCGCCAGCTTCTCCTTCCAGTACGAGAGCTGCCGCTCCAGCGCCTCGCCCGCCAGCTGCTCGCGCTGCCACACCGCGTAGTCGGCGTACTGCACCGGCAGTTCGGGAAGCGGAGACTCCCGCCCCTCGCGGTACGCCGCGTACAGCGCCGACAGCTCCCGGAAGAGCACCCCCATGCTCCACCCGTCGCTGACGACGTGGTGCATCGAGAGGAGCAGCACGTGATCCTCGGCGCCCAGCCGCAGCAGCGCCGCACGGAAGAGCGGTCCCGCCGAGAGGTCGAAGGGGTGCGGTGCCTCCTCGCCGGCCCGGCGCCTGACCGCCTCCTCGCGATCCGCCTCGCCGAGCCCCGACAGGTCCTCCACCGGCAGGACGAACCCGCCGAAGGGCGCGATTACCTGCACCGGCGAGCCGTCCACCTCGGCGAAGACCGTCCGCAGCGCCTCGTGGCGCCGCACGATCTCGCCCAGCGCGCGCTCCAGCGCCGCCTCGTCCAGCGCGCCCGCCAGACGCAGCGCGGCGGGGATGTTGTAGGTTGCGCTCCCCGGGTCCAGCCGGTCCAGGAACCAGAGCCGCTCCTGCGCGAACGACAGCGGCAGCGCACCCGTCCGCTCCACCGGCACCACCGGCGGCAGCACCGGCAGCTCCGCGCGGCGCATCTCCTCCACGCGCACCGCCATCTCCGCCACCGTGGGGCCCTCGAAGAGCGCCCGCAGCGGCAGCTCGATGGCGAATACGTCCCGGACGCGCGAGACCACGCGAGTGGCCAGCAGCGAGTGCCCGCCCAGTTCGAAGAAGCTCTCCGTCACCCCCACCCGCTCCAGGCGCAGCACCTCCGCCCAGACCCCCGCCAGCACCTCCTCCACCGGCGTCCGCGGCGCCACGTACCGGTCCGTCTCGGCCGCGTACTCCGGCGCCGGCAGCGCCTTGCGGTCCAGCTTGCCGTTGGGCGTCAGCGGCAGCGCGTCCAGAAAGACAAACGAGGACGGGATCATGTAGTCCGGAAGCTCCCGGCGCAGGTGCTCGCGCAGGGCTCCCGCCTCCACGTCGCCCACCACGTACGCCACCAGCCGCTGGCCGCCCGGCGCGTCCTCGCGCACCAGCACCACCGCCTCGCGCACGGCCGGGTGCTCCGCCAGGCGCGCCTCGATCTCGCCCGGCTCGATGCGGAAGCCGCGCACCTTCACCTGCTCGTCCAGGCGCCCCAGGAACTCCAGCGTCCCGTCGGGCAGCCAGCGTACCCGGTCGCCCGTGCGGTACAGCCGCGCGCCCGGCTCCCCACCCCACGGGTCGGGGAGAAAGCGCTCGGCCGTCAGCCCCGGCCGCCCCAGGTAGCCGCGGGTTACCCCCGGGCCCGCGACGTACAGCTCGCCCGGCACCCCCACGGGCTGCGGGCGGAGCCCCTGGTCCAGCACGTAGACGCGCGTGTTCGCCATCGGCCGCCCGATCGGCACGACCGCCTCGCCGCCCCTGACCGCGTGCGCGGCGGACCAGACGGTCGTCTCCGTGGGCCCGTATAGGTTGACCAGGCCGCCCGGCAGCACGGCATGGACCTGCGCGGCCAGCCCGGCCGGCAGCGCCTCGCCCCCC
>DASQBH010000103.1:0-2172 GCA_035635315.1 Longimicrobium sp. | reverse complement strand
CCCGGCGCCGGAGGGGACCAGCACCGTCGTCCTGCTGGACCACGGCTCCGCGATGCGTAGCGCGGGATGGAGCGCGGCGGTCGGCGAGGCGCGGCGCTCGCTGCTGGATGCGGACGGGACCGCGCGCGGCGAGCTGGTGCTGTTCGATACGGCCGCCGTACGCGTGCCGCGGGCGCGGGTCACGCCGCGGCTGTTCGATTCGCTGCTTTCCGCGCAGCCGCTGGACGTGACGGCGGATTACGCCGCCGCGCTGCGGGCCGTCCCCGCCGCCGCGCGAGAGCTGCGCGGGGCGGATTCCGTGCGGGTGCGGATGATCTCCGCGCTGGCGGATGCGGGATGGTCCGCCGGCCTCGCGCCCCTGCGCCGCGCCGCCTGGCCCGGCACGGTGGACCTTACCCGTGTCCCCATCGCGCGGACACCGGCGGATTCCGCCGCGGCGAATCTGACGAACCTGACCTCCGTCACCCTCGCCGCGCCGGGCAGCGGGTTCGTGGCGACGGCGCTGGCGGCGGTGGGGATGGAAGGGCCGCGCGTGAGCCCGTCGGGCGCGCTCCCCGCCGCGGCGGCTTCGGTGTACGTAGTGGTGGATGCGCCCTCCGCCGCCACCGCCGCCCAGCTGCTGGAGCGCGCGCGGGCCGGCGCCACGCTGGTCGTCACCGCCGGCGCCGCCGCGGAGCCGCTGCGGGCGGCGCTGCCGTGGACGGGCGGATTCGACCTTGTGCGCGGCGGCGGCGCGATGTGGTTCGATGCGGAGACGGAGCTGGCGGGCGCCGCCGGACGCGTGCAGGCGGGCGGGCCGGCGGACGGCGCCCGCACCGTCGCCGCGTGGGAAGACGGACGCTCCGCCGCCGTCGCCAAGCGGCTGGGGAGCGGATGCGTGGTCTTCGTAGGGACGGCGCTGGAGGGCGGGGAGCTGCCGTTCCAGGCGGCGTACCCCGCGGCGCTGGCGCGATTGGCGCGCGGCTGTGAGGCCACCGCCGGCACCGCGGACGCGCGTCCGCTGGACCCCGGCGCGCTGGCCGTCCTCCGCGGCCGCGGGCCCGCTGCCGTCCCGGCGAGCGCCGTGGGCGCGGCGGGGGCGGGGATCGGGCTGGGACGCTGGGCACTGGCTGCCGCGCTCCTCATCGCCCTGATCGAAACGTTGCTGGCATACAGACGCGGGACCGCCGGATGAACACCATCGCCCACTCGCCACCGGCCGCCGGACGGCCGCTGCAGGCGCCCGCGGAGCGCCTGATCTCCGGGGTGCGCGCCGCCTGGCGCCGCTCCGTGCTGCTGCGCGCGCTGGCCTGGGCCCCCGCGCTCTTTGCCGCCAGCGCCGTCCTGCTCGTCCTCATCGACCTCGTCATCCCCCTCCGCGCCGTGCTGCGCGAGACGCTGCGGTGGATTCCGGTGCTTCTGGGTGGCGGATTCCTGGCGTTCTCGATCGATCGAATCGTCCGTCCGCCCGCGCCTCGGCGGTTCGCGCTGCTGGCGGAGGAGCGCCTCCCCGCGCTGCAGAACCGCCTGCTGACCGCGTTCGACCTGGCGGATTCGGTGCCGGACGGCGTGGTCGGGCGCGCGTTCGTGGCCGAAGCGGAGCGCACGATGCGGGACGTCGGCGTGCAGGGCGTGGCGCCGGCGCGCGTGAGGCTTCCGTCGATGATCCTGAGCGCGTCCGTCGCGCTGATGGCGTTGTTCGCGCTGGCGTTCCCCTCCGCCGCGGCGGAGGCGTGGACGCGGTGGATGAACCCGGCGGACGCCTACGCCAGCAAGTGGCAGGAGGTGCGGGCGGAGACGCTGCCGAACGTGCAGGCGCCGCCGATCCCCCTCTTCGACGAGCTGCGCTGGACGGTGCAGCCGCCCGCGTACGCCGGGATCGCCGCGCAGGACGGGCGCGGAGACGACCCGATCAGCGCGCTCCCGGGGAGCCGCATCCGCATCCGCAGCCGCTTTCCGGACCGCTGGGACGGCGTGCGCGCGGGTGCCATCGGCGGCGCCCAGCTCCCCGTGCGCCGCGCGGGCGAGGAGTGGTTCGTGGAGTACCTGATGCCCGCGGACGCCCGCGGCCTGTCGCTGGAGGCCATGGCGGACGTGCAGCTGCTGGAGCCGCGCGAGGACATGGTGCTCGCCTCCGGCGCCGGGCGCATCACCCTTCGCGCCACCGTGGCGGACGACTACGGCGTCGGCGCC